>NZ_JBHXSC010000010.1:0-147312 GCF_042716505.1 Streptomyces sp. NPDC058674 | reverse complement strand
GCCCGGGCCCCCCCAGCCCCACCTGGGGGCCCGGCCGCCGGCCCGGCCGGGCCCCCTCACCGCGCGGACTCGGCCGAGCCCGCGGTCACGCCTTCCGCGCCCGCGCCGCCGTCTTCTTCGCCGGCGCGGCGCCCTTCGTCGCCGCCGCGGCGGTCTTCTTCGCCGCCGCCCGCTTCGCCGGAACCGCCGCCGTCTTCACGGGAGCCTTCCTGGCCGGAGCCTTCTTCGCCGCCGCCCGCGCCGCGGGCGCCCCGGCGTCGGAGACCCGGTCCGCCCCCAGGATGTCCCGCAGGAACTTGCCCGTGTGGCTGGTGCCCACCGACGCGACCTGCTCGGGCGTGCCCTCGGCCACCACCACGCCGCCGCCGTAGCCGCCCTCCGGGCCCATGTCGATGACCCAGTCCGCGGTCTTGATGACGTCCAGGTTGTGCTCGATGACGATCACCGAGTTGCCCTTGTCCACCAGCCCCGACAGCACCTTGATGAGCTTGGAGATGTCCTCGAAGTGCAGACCCGTCGTCGGCTCGTCCAGCACGTACACCGTCCGGCCCGTGGACCGCTTCTGCAGTTCCGAGGCCAGCTTCACGCGCTGCGCCTCACCGCCCGACAGCGTCGGCGCGGACTGGCCGAGGCGGACGTATCCCAGCCCCACCTCGTTCAGCGTCCGCAGGTGGCGCGAGATCGTCGGCACCGCCTCGAAGAAGTCCAGTGCCTCCTCGATCGGCATGTTGAGGACTTCCGCGATGGACTTGCCCTTGTAGTGGACTTCCAGCGTCTCCCGGTTGTACCGGTCGCCGTGGCAGACCTCGCAGGGGACGTAGACGTCCGGCAGGAAGTTCATCTCGATCTTGATCGTGCCGTCGCCGGAGCAGTTCTCGCACCGGCCGCCCTTGACGTTGAAGGAGAAGCGGCCCGGCAGGTAGCCGCGCACCTTCGCCTCCATCGTCTCCGCGAACAGCCTGCGCACGTGGTCGAAGACACCGGTGTACGTCGCCGGGTTGGACCGCGGGGTCCGCCCGATCGGCGACTGGTCGACGTGTACGACCTTGTCGACGAGGTCGTCCCCGTCCACGCGGGTGTGGCGTCCCGGGACCGAGCGGGCGCCGTTCAGCTCGCGCGCCAGGTGCGTGTAGAGGATGTCGTTGACCAGCGTCGACTTGCCCGATCCGGACACGCCCGTCACGGCCGTGAGCACGCCCAGCGGGAAGGACACATCGATGTCCCGCAGGTTGTTCTCCTTGGCGCCGTGGACGGTCAGCCTGCGCTCCCCGTCCACGGGGCGCCGCACGTCCGGCAGCGGGATGGACCGCTTGCCCGACAGGTACTGCCCGGTGATCGACTCCGGGTTCTTCAGCAGGTCCTTCAGCGAACCGCTGTGCACCACTTTGCCGCCGTGCTCTCCGGCGCCCGGACCGATGTCCACGACCCAGTCGGCCACCTTGATGGTGTCCTCGTCGTGCTCGACGACGATGAGCGTGTTGCCCATGTCACGCAGCCGCACCAGGGTCTCGATCAGCCGGTGGTTGTCCCGCTGGTGCAGGCCGATGGAGGGCTCGTCCAGCACGTACAGCACGCCGACCAGGCCGGAGCCGATCTGCGTGGCGAGCCGGATGCGCTGGGCCTCGCCGCCCGACAGCGTGCCGGCGGCGCGGTTGAGCGAGAGGTAGTCCAGACCGACGTCCACGAGGAAGCGGAGCCGCTCGTTGACCTCCTTCAGGACCCGTTCGGCGATCTTCTTGTCACGGGCGTCCAGCTTCATCCGCCCGAGGAAGTCCGCGCACTCGCTGATCGACATGGCCGCGACCTCGGCGATGGACTTCTCCATGACCGTGACGGCCAGGACGATCGGCTTGAGGCGGGTGCCGTCACAGGTCGGGCAGGGCACCTCGCGCATGTAGCCCTCGAAGCGCTCGCGGCTGGCGTCGCTCTCCGACTCAGAGTGCCGCCGCTTGACGAAGGGCACGGCCCCCTCGAAGGCGGTCGTGTACGCCCGCTCCCGCCCGTACCGGTTGCGATAGCGGACCTCGATCTGCGTCTTGTGCCCGTACAGCAGCGCCTTCTTCGCGCGCATCGGCAGCCCGGCCCACGGGATGTCCGTCCGGAAGCCCAGTTCGCCGGCGAGCGCGCCGACCAGCCGCTGGAAGTAGTCCCGGGTGTGGCCGAGTGACCACGGCGAGACCGCGCCCTCGTCGAGGGACTTCTCCTCGTCGGGGATGATCAGGTCCGGGTCCACCTCCATGCGCGTACCGATGCCGGTGCACTCGGGGCAGGCGCCGAAGGGCGAGTTGAAGGAGAAGGAGCGCGGCTCCAGCTCCTCGAAGGACAGGTCGTCGTACGGGCAGTAGAGGTGCTCGGAGTACATCCGCTCACGCTCGGGGTCGCCCTCGGGGAGGTCGACGAAGTCCAGGATGACCATTCCGGAGGAGAGGCCCAGGGCGGTCTCCACGGAGTCCGTCAGCCGGCGCTTGGCGCCCTCCTTGACGGTGAGGCGGTCGATGACCACCTCGATGGTGTGCTTCTCCTGCTTCTTCAGCGCGGGCGGCTCGGAGAGCTGGATGGTCTCCCCGTCCACCCGCGCCCGGCTGTAGCCCTTGGTCTGGAGGTCGGCGAAGAGGTCGACGAACTCGCCCTTGCGCTCGCGCACCAGCGGCGAGAGCACCTGGAAGCGGCTGCCCTCGGGGAGCGCCAGCACCTTGTCGACGATGGCCTGCGGCGACTGGCGCGAGATGGGACGGCGGCACTCGGGGCAGTGCGGCTTGCCGATGCGGGCGAAGAGCAGGCGGAGGTAGTCGTAGACCTCGGTGATGGTGCCCACGGTCGAGCGCGGGTTGCGCGAGGTCGACTTCTGGTCGATCGAGACGGCCGGGGAGAGGCCCTCGATGAAGTCGACGTCGGGCTTGTCCATCTGCCCGAGGAACTGGCGGGCGTACGACGAGAGCGACTCGACGTAGCGGCGCTGGCCCTCGGCGAAGATCGTGTCGAAGGCCAGGGAGGACTTGCCCGACCCGGAGAGTCCGGTGAAGACGATGAGTGAGTCGCGGGGCAGGTCGAGCGAGACGTTCTTGAGGTTGTGCTCGCGAGCGCCACGAACGATGAGACGGTCGGTCACGCCGGTCCGCACCTTTCTTGAGAGAGCGGGGGCACGGGCCCCCGTCCCAGGGTATGGGGGGCGCCTCTGCGGTGGAGTGGAGCTGGACTTCCGAGCGTATAGCACGCACATTCGATTTACGGCACTGCGCGGACCCCTTCACCCGATCGTGTGGTCGCCGGGCCCGAGCCACTAGGCTCGCGGCCATGACTGATCATGTGCACGACCTGCGATCTGTACGTGAAGCGACGGACCGGCTGCTGACCGCCGTCGCGAAACTGGACAACGCCGCCCTGGCCGGTACGTCACACCTGCCCGGCTGGACCCGGGGTCATGTCCTGGCCCACCTCGCACGCAACGCCGACGCCCTCGTCAACGTCTTCGAGGGGCGCCCCATGTACGAGAGCGCCACCGCGCGCGACTCGGACATCGAACGCGACTCCGGTCGGACTCTGGAAGAACACCTGAGGGACCTCGGTGATTCCGGGGCCCGCTTCCTCGCCACCACGGAGCCCGACCAGGACTGGTCCCGCACGGTCGAACTGCGCAACGGCGTCACCGACCTCGCCGCCAACGTGCCCTTCCGCCGTCTCGTCGAGGTCGAGCTGCACCACGTCGACCTGAACATCGGCTACGGGCTCGCCGACCTCCCCGACGAGTTCACCGGCCGCGAGATCGCCTTCCTCGCCGACCGCTGGTCGGGCCGTCCGGAGGTACCCCCGGTGGCCCTGGTCGCGACCGACGGCCGCCGCTGGCGCACGGGCTCCGCCGGGGAGCCGGCCGTCACCGTGTCCGGCAGCGCGGCCGGCCTCCTGGCCTGGCTGGCCGGCCGCGGCGACAAGGGCGCCTCCCTCACCACGGCCGGCGGCCCACTGCCCGCGCTCCCCCCGCTCTAGGATTGCGGACATGACGTACAGCGGAGCGGTCAAAGTCGGCGGTCCGGCCGACGTGCACGAACTCGCGGACCTGATGATTTCCAAGGTCGCCGTGGGCGAGATGAACAACAACGCCTACCTGCTGCGCTGCCGGGCCACCGGCGAGCAGCTGCTGATCGACGCGGCCGCCGAGGCGGACACGCTGCTCAGCCTGATCGGTGACGACGGCATCGCGTCCGTCGTGACCACCCACCGGCACGGCGACCACTGGGGCGCCCTGGAGGCCGTGGTCGCTCGGACCGGAGCCCGGACGTACGCGGGCGCCGACGACGCCGAGGGCATCCCGGTGGCGACCGACGTGCTCGTCTCGGACGGGGACACCGTCCGCGTCGGGCGGGTCTCGCTCACGGCCCGGCACCTGGTCGGCCACACCCCCGGCTCGATCGCGCTGGTCTACGACGACCAGCACGGCCACCCCCACGTGTTTACCGGCGACTGCCTCTTCCCGGGCGGTGTCGGCAACACGGCGGGCGACGCGGAGGCCTTCACCCGCCTCATCGACGACGTCCAGCACAAGATCTTCGAGCAGCTGCCCGACGAGACCTGGGTCTACCCGGGCCACGGCAACGACACCACGCTCGGAGCCGAGCGGCCGCACCTGGCCGAATGGCGCGAGCGCGGCTGGTAGACCACCGCGATCCGTCAACTCCGGCTCGCGGTGCACTCCTTCCGGTGGAGCCTCACCGAACGCACGTCCTGAGGGCCGGGGACGGGGTATCTGCTGCACCATGCGACAGGACCCCTCCCCGGCCCCCTCCCCCGCTCCGTCCGCGCGGGCCCCCCGGTCCCCGGCTCCCCGCCCGCCTGCGACCCGGCCCCCGGCGCCCCCGGATACCGGCGGCGGCGGACACCGGCCCGGGATGCTGCGGATCGCCTCGGCCTCGCTCGTCGGGACCGCCATCGAGTTCTACGACTTCTTCGTGTACGGCACGGCGGCCGCCCTCGTCCTCGGCCCGCTCTTCTTCCCGTCCTTCTCGCCGCTCGCCGGGACCCTCGCCGCCTTCGGCACCTTCGGCGCAGGCTTCCTCGCCCGCCCGCTGGGATCGGTCCTCTTCGGCCACATCGGCGACCGCCACGGCAGGCGGCCGGTGCTCCTCGGCTCGCTGCTGCTCACCGGCCTCGCCACGGTCGCCGTGGGCTGTGTGCCGACGTACGGCGCGATCGGCGCGGCCGCGCCCGTCCTGCTGCTCCTGCTGCGCTTCCTCCAGGGCCTTGGGCTCGGCGGGGAGTGGGGCGGCGCGGTGCTGCTGACCGCCGAGCACGCCCCCGAGCGCCGGCGCGGCCTGTGGTCGAGCTTTCCGCAGATGGGTCCCGCGGTGGGGTTCCTGCTGGCCAACGGGATGGTTCTGGCACTGTCGGCGCTGCTGAGCGACGCACAGTTCACCGCGTGGGGCTGGCGGGTGCCGTTTTGGGCGGCCGGGGTGCTCGCCCTGGCCGGGCTGTGGCTGCGCCGCTCGGTGGAGGAGACCCCGCAGTTCCGGGCGCTGGCCGACAGCGGCCGCCGGGCGCAGGCGCCGCTGGCCGAAGTGGTGCGCGGCCACTGGCGGCTGCTCCTGCTGACCGGCGGGGCCCTCGCCGTGGGGTACGCCGTCTTCTACGCGGTCACCACGTGGTCCCTCGCGTACGGCACCGAGCGCCTCGGCGTGCGCCCTACGGTGATGCTGGCCTGCGTCATGGCCGCGGTCGCGCTCAAGGGCCTGGTGACCCCGCTGGTGGCGGTGCTCGGCGACCGGTACGGGCGCCGGCCGCTGTGCCTGGCCGGCTGCACGGCCAGTGCGCTGTGGATGTTCCCGCTGGTGGCGCTGTTGGAGACGGCCGATCCGCTGCTGATGACGCTGGGCTTCCTCGGCGCGCTGCTGGCGATGGTGACGATGTTCGCGGTGGTGGGTGCGTACCTCCCCGAGCTGTACGCCCCGCACATCCGCTGCACCGGCGCGGCGGTCGGCTACAACCTGGGCGGGGTGCTGGGCGGTGCGCTGACCCCGATCGCGGCGACGGCGCTGGCCGACGGACCGGGTCCGCCGTGGGGGGTCGCGGTGTACCTGACCGGGATCGCCCTGCTCAGCCTGGGCTGCTTCGCGCTGCTGCCGGAGACCCGTCCCCTGCCGGCGCGCATGCCGGCGGGGGCGGCCGAAGCGGCCGCCCCCGCATGACGTCCGGAGCTCTGGTGACCGGGAGCCGCAGTCCCCTCCGGCTCCCGGCGCGCCGTCAGGCGTCGACGCTCTTGGTCTCCCCCTGGTCGGCGGCCTCGGCCGCCGCCTGCTTCCTGGAGGCGATCAGGCTGGTGATCGTGGTGATGACGAGGACACCGCAGATGACGCCCAGGGAGACGGGGATGGAGATGACCGGTACGTGCACCCCGGACTCGTGCAGCGCGTGCAGCACGAGCTTGACGCCGATGAAGCCGAGGATGATGGACAGGCCGTAGCTCAGGTGGACCAGCTTCTTCAGCAGGCCGCCGATGAGGAAGTACAGCTGGCGCAGGCCCATCAGGGCGAAGGCGTTGGCGGTGAAGACGATGTACGGGTCCTGGGTGAGGCCGAAGATCGCGGGGATCGAGTCCAGGGCGAACAGCACGTCGGTCGTGCCGATGGCGAGCATGACGACCATCAGCGGGGTCAGGATGCGCTTGCCGTTGCTCTCGATGAAGAGCTTGGTGCCGTGGTACCGGTCGGCGACGCCGAACTTCCTCTCGACGGACTTCAGCAGGCGGTTCTCCTCGAACTCCTCGTCGTCCTCGTCCTTGCGGGCCTCCTGGATCAGCTTCCACGCGGTGTAGATCAGGAACGCGCCGAAGATGTAGAAGACCCACGAGAAGCTGGCGATGATCGCGGCGCCCGCGGCGATGAAGATCGCGCGCAGTACCAGGGCGATCAGCACGCCGATGAGCAGTACCCGCTGCTGGAGGTGGGAGGGCACCGCGAACTTCGCCATGATCAGGACGAAGACGAAGAGGTTGTCGACGCTCAGGGACTTCTCGGTGATGAATCCCGCGAAGAACTCCTGGGAGTCCTGGCCGTTGCCGAAGAACCACAGGCCGAGGCCGAAGACCGCGGCGAGGACGATCCAGACGACCGTCCAGATGCCGGCTTCCTTGATCGATACGTCGTGCGGTTTGCGGCCGATGAAGAAATCGGCTCCGATGAGAACGGACAGACCGAGAATGGTCAGTGCCCACAGGGCCCAGGAAACTTCCATGGTGAACGCGCCTCCGGCGGATGGCTCAGCACTTCGTCAGCGTCATCGCTGCCGGAGGTCTCTTCCACCCGGGCGGCCTGGAGGCCGTGGGCCGACGCCCCGGGACCGATTGCAGTCCGTATTGACGGGCACGCCGTAGCTGGAAAGCAGGAATACTCCCCTCCGCGCTCACCAGGGTACTGGTCCCGGGCGTAAAAGGTAAAGGGACTCCCAAGGATTGGTCATCGAACGGTCTGCTCGGGGCCCCGGCGGGCCCGCCGCCGGTCAGGGGCGGCCGGGGCGCCGGGCCTCCGCGATCAGCTCCAGTGCCTGGTCCAGGACGCGGCTGCCCGGCGGGGGCAGGTCCGGCTCGAAGGTCCAGGCGTGGTGCACCCAGGGGTCGGCGAGATGGTTGTCCGGCACCGGGGAGAGCCGCATCAGCGAGCGCCAGAGCGGGTCCAGCAGCGGCCCGTAGGCCGAGGCCTCGTCACGGTCGGCGACCATCAGCAGGTGGACGCCCACCGCCGGACCCTCGTCGGCCAGGTAGCGCAACCGGGTGACCGCGCGGTCGTCGAAGCCGTGCGGGAAGTCGTGCACGATCAGCAGCTGCTCGGCCGTGTCCACGTCCGGCGGCAGGTCCTCGGGGGCTCCGGCGCGCAGCGCCATCTGTACGAGGTCCACCCGACGGGTCAGCGCGGCCAGGGTCGCGGTCACCGCGGCCGCCCCGGCCGCGGGCGGCCCCGCCAGCACCCCGGCCCGTACCAGCGGCGCCAGGGCCGCGGCCCCGGCCCCGGCGGCGTCGATGACGTGCACGGAGAAGCGGTCGCCGGGGTGGGCCGCGAGCAGCCGCGCCGCGCAGGCGACGGCCATGTCCATGGCGGCCCGGCGCAGCCGGTCGGTGTCCATGGCCATGGCGGCCTCGGAACCGGTACGGCCGTTGTCGATCCACAGCCCGCGCTCCAGCGGGACCCGGACCAGCATCGGGATGCGCAGGTCGGGCCGCTCGGGAAGGTGCAGGTCGCCCAGGCGCAGGGCCAGCGGGTTCTCCTCGGGTATCCGGTGGCCGTGCCAGACCGGGTTGTCCCAGCGGGCGTACGCGGCCGGCAGCGCGGGCTCGACCACCTCGCGCTCGGCGGCCAGCTGGACGAGGTCCCGGTCGAGCACGGCCCGGGCCCGGGCGACGAGCTCGTCGCGGCGCGCCCGGGCGGTGTCGCGGGCGGCGTTCCCGGAGCCGCCGAGGCGGTGGCGGGGGTCGGACAGGACCTCGTCGAGCTCCCGGTCCATCCGGGCGTCGGCGAACTCCACGGCGCTGCGGTAGGCGGCCACCGCGCGGGCCAGGTCCTCGAACATGCCCCAGACCTGGTTGTAGAGCCGCTCCTCCATGGACCAGCCGGCGGCATCGCCGGCGACCGGGACCGGAGCCCGGCCGGGCTGCGCCGGCGGGGCGGCCCGCGGGGCGGGCTCCGGCGGCTCGGTGCTGGTGGGGCGCCGGCGCGGGTGCACGTAGTTCAGGGTCGACGGCCCGCCCGCGGCGGGCGGGGCGGTGTCGCCGCCGGGCGCGGGGCCCGGCGTACCGGTGTAGGGGGCCGCGGGGAGGGGGATCGGGTCCGGCGGCTCCGGGGCCGCCGCGGGCGGCTCGTCGGGCGTGCGCGGGGCGCGCAGGTCGCCGGCCAGGGTCGGCACGGTGGCGAGCGCGGCTTCGCTCCCGCCGCCCGGGGAGGCCGTCCGCAGGGCGGCCGCGGCCAGGGCGGCCGCCTCCGGCGCCGGGAGTCCGCCGTCGGCCAGCAGGGCGCCGAGTCCCTCGGCGTACCCCTGGCCGACCGCGCGGACCTTCCAGGCGCCCTGGCGCCGGTAGAGCTCCATGGCGACCACGGCGGTCTCGGCGTCGAGCCCGGTCAGGGTGTACCCGGCGATCTCGGCGCCGTCAGGATCGGCCAGGGCCACGTAGGAGACCGGGACGGCGCCGAAGCGCACCGGGCCGCCGGGCGGCAGCACGAGCACCACGCCGACCTTGTGGACGCCCGCCGGCACGGCGTCGAGGTCGACGGCGTAGGTGTGCCGCTCGGCGAGCGCCTCGGGCGAGCGGACCCCGGGAAGGGCCGGCGCACCCGGGTGCGCCAGCGCCTCCGGGCCGGAGTACCGGCCCTGTTCGTCGGCGAGGGAGGCCAGGGCGAGCACGGCCGTGCCCGCCGACACCCTGATCTCCACCCGACTGCGGGACACGGGGTGGTTCTGCCCCCGGACCAGTTCGGCCGTCATCGTGCAGCCCCTCCCCCGTGCCTTCTTCTCTTGTCCGGTACTGCTTACAGGTGCGGCAGGATCGACGGCATCAGGTCCTGGAAGGTCCGGCCGTTGGCCGGGTTCCCCAGGGCCGTCATCTGCCAGCCGCTGCCCGCGCGGGACACCTTCGCCATGATCTGCGCGGTGTACTGGCCACCGCCGTCGAGGGTGTACCGGGCCAGCTCCTGGCCGTTGGTCTCGTCGACGATGCGGCAGAAGGCGTTCTGCACCTCCTGGAACGTCTGGCCGGTGAAGGAGTTCACCGTGAAGACGATCTGGTCGATGTGGACCGGCACCCGCTGGAGGTCGACGAGGATCGACTCGTCGTCCCCGCCCTGGCCGACGCCGCCGACGAGGTTGTCACCGGTGTGGCGGACCGAGCCGTCGTCGCTCTGCAGGTGGCGGAAGAAGACGACGTCCACCGGCTGCTTGTCGGCGAAGAGCACCGCCGACGCGTCCAGGTCGATCTCCCTGGTCCGCGAGCCGAACAGCCCGCGGCGCTTCGCCGCCTGCCAGCCGAGGCCCATCCGGACCGCGGTCAGCGTCCCCCCGTCCGCCTTCTGCAGATTGATGGCCTGACCCTTGGTCATGTTGACCGTCACTCGCTGTCCCCTCTCCATAGCCCGCCCCGATGAACGGGCGCGCGGCGTGTACCCGCGGCTGTGCACCAACCCTACTGACAGGCTCCGGGTCAGGCGAGGCCCGCTTCCTTCATCTGCCGCAGCTCTTTCTTCAGCTCGCCCACCTCGTCGCGAATCCGGGCGGCCACTTCGAACTGCAACTCCGCGGCCGCACCGCGCATGCGCTCGGTCATCTGCTCGATGAGCGAGGCCAGTTCGGCCGCCGGACGGTCGGTGAGCACCTCGCCGGAGCGGGCCCCCCTGGCACCCTTGGCGCCCTTGCCCGCCTTGGCCTGGACGGCGGTCTTGCCGCCCAGCGCGGGGACGGGGGCCTTGGCCGCCTTGCCGTCCTTGGCCTGGCGGTAGCCGGTGCCGAGGAGCTCCTCGGTGTCCAGCTCCTCGCGGGCGATGGTGGCGACGATGTCGTTGATCTTCTTGCGCAGCGGCTGCGGGTCGATGCCGTGGGCGGTGTTGTAGGCGATCTGCTTCTCGCGGCGCCGGTTGGTCTCGTCGATGGCCTTCTCCATCGCCGGGGTCATCTTGTCCGCGTACATGTGGACCTGGCCCGATACGTTGCGCGCCGCGCGGCCGATGGTCTGGATCAGGGAGGTCCCCGAGCGCAGGAAGCCCTCCTTGTCGGCGTCGAGGATCGCCACGAGGGAGACCTCGGGCAGGTCGAGGCCCTCGCGCAGCAGGTTGATGCCGACCAGGACGTCGTACTCGCCGGCCCGCAGCTCGCGCAGCAGCTCGATGCGGCGCAGCGTGTCCACGTCGCTGTGCAGGTAGCGGACCTGGATGCCGAGCTCCAGGAAGTAGTCCGTGAGGTCCTCGGACATCTTCTTGGTGAGGGTGGTGACCAGGACGCGCTCGTCCTTCTCCACGCGCTGGCGGATCTCGTGGACCAGGTCGTCGATCTGGCCCTCGGTGGGCTTGACGACGACCTCGGGGTCGATGAGGCCGGTGGGGCGGATGATCTGCTCGACGAATCCGTCGCCCCGGGAGAGCTCGTACTTGCCGGGCGTGGCCGACAGGTAGACGGTCTGGCCGATGCGCTCCTGGAACTCCTCCCACTTCAGCGGACGGTTGTCGAGCGCCGAGGGCAGCCGGAACCCGTGGTCGACCAGGGTCCGCTTGCGCGAGGCGTCGCCCTCGTACATCGCGCCGATCTGGGGCACGGTGACGTGCGACTCGTCGATGACGAGGAGGAAGTCCTCGGGGAAGTAGTCGATGAGGGTGTTGGGCGCGGTGCCGCGCTCTCGGTCGTCCATGTGCAGCGAGTAGTTCTCGATGCCGGAGCAGGACCCGATCTGCCGCATCATCTCGAGGTCGTACGTGGTGCGCATGCGCAGTCGCTGGGCCTCCAGCATCTTGCCCTGCTTCTCCAGCTCCGCGAGGCGCCCGGTCAGCTCGGCCTCGATGCCGCGGACCGCCTTCTCCATGCGCTCGGGGCCGGCGACGTAGTGGCTGGCGGGGAAGACGTACAGGTCGCGGTCCTCGCTGATGACCTCGCCAGTCAGCGGGTGCAGGGTGGACAGGGCCTCGATCTCGTCGCCGAACATCTCGATGCGGACGGCCAGTTCCTCGTAGACCGGGAAGATCTCGATGGTGTCGCCGCGGACGCGGAAGGTGCCCCGGGTGAAGGCGATGTCGTTGCGGGTGTACTGGATGTCGACGAAGCGGCGCAGCAGCTGGTCCCGGTCGATCTCCTCGCCGACCTTGAGGGAGACCATCCGGTCGACGTACTCCTGCGGGGTGCCGAGGCCGTAGATGCAGGACACGGAGGCGACGACGATGACGTCGCGGCGGGTCAGCAGCGAGTTGGTGGCGGAGTGGCGCAGCCGCTCCACCTCCTCGTTGATCGAGGAGTCCTTCTCGATGTAGGTGTCCGACTGCGGTACGTACGCCTCGGGCTGGTAGTAGTCGTAGTACGAGACGAAGTACTCGACGGCGTTGTTCGGCAGGAGCTCGCGGAACTCGTTCGCCAGCTGGGCGGCGAGGGTCTTGTTCGGCGCCATCACGAGGGTGGGGCGCTGGAGCTTCTCGATCATCCAGGCCGTGGTCGCCGACTTGCCGGTGCCGGTCGCACCGAGCAGGACGACATCCTTCTCACCTGCACGGATGCGCTTCTCCAGCTCGGCGATGGCCGCCGGCTGGTCGCCGCTGGGCTGGTAGGGGCTGACGACCTCGAAAGGCGCCACCGTGCGTTCGATCTTCGATACGGGCCGCATGGGTCAACCGTACGACCCGCCACTGACACTCACGCACCTGGCGCGGGTCCGCGCGGTCCGGCGGCCTCCGGCGGGTCTGCACGGATCTGATCCGCTTGTCGTAGTTCAGTGGGTTCGGGTGATCTTCGACGCCGTGATCGCCGTGCGCGAGATCGCCGTGAAGTGCATCGCCGCAACGTCTGCCGCTCCGCGCCCGTTGGAGCCAGGAGCAGGGTTCACGACCCGAGGAGAACGCACATGTACGTCGTCCGACCCGCCGCCGCGGCAGCCGCCGCCTTCCTGGGCCTCACCCTGACCGTGCTGGGCGGGGCCGCCTCTTCCGCGGCCTCCTTCCCCGCCCGATCGCCCCTCCCGGCGGCCCCCGGCGCCCCCGACACCCCCGGGGGGGCCGCCGGCGTCTACCCGGGCCCCGTGGTCTACGCCCACCGGGGGGCGTCGGCGTACGCGCCGGAGAACACCCTGGAGGCCGTCGACCTGGCGATGCAGCTGGGCTTCGAATGGGTCGAGAACGACGTGCAGCGCACCCGTGACGGCGTGCTGGTGGTGATCCACGACGACACCCTGACCCGCACCACCGACGTCGAGGAGGTGTTCCCGGACCGCAAGCCGTGGCGGGTCAGGGACTTCACGGCGGAGGAGATCTCCCGGCTGGACGCGGGCAGCTGGTTCAGCGAGGAGTACACGGGCGCCCGGGTCCCCACCCTGCGCGAGTACCTCGACCGGGTGCAGCGCAACCGGCAGCGGCTGCTGCTGGAGATCAAGAAGCCGGAGCTCTACCCCGGGATCGAGGCGCAGACCCTCGACGTGCTGGGCGAGGCCGGCTGGCTGGACGTGCGCCACGTCGCGCAGCGCCTGGTGGTGCAGAGCTTCAGCACCGACAGCGTCCGCACCGTGCACGGGCTGCGGCCGGACCTCGTGACGGCCTTCCTGGGCACCCCCGCGGTGGCGGACCTTCCGCGGTACGCGGAGTTCACCGACCGGATCAACCCGTGGCACACCACGATCACGGCCGACTGGGTCGCGGCCGTGCACGGGCTGCTCGGCGCCCACGGCAAGGCCATGGAGGTGGACACCTGGATCGTCGACGACGCGGCGACCGCCCGGAAGGTCCAGGACATGGGGGTGGACGGGATCATCACCAACGCCCCGGACGTGGTCCAGGACGCGGTCGACGGATTCTGACGGCGCGGCCGGGCGGCCGGGCGCTCGCTCCCGTCCGCCCCGGCGCCGCGGGGGCTCCGGGGCCGCCGCGGCCGTGGGGCTGCCGGCTCGCTGCCCGGGTCGCCCGGTGCTGTCGGTGGGGCGACGTACCGTGGACGCGTGGACAGCACCGAGCGGCCCCGCGGGCCGCACCTCGAATGGACCGTCGTCCCCAGCGGCATCGGTCCCCTGCTCCTGGCCGCGACCCCCGAGGGCCTGGTCAAGGTCGAGTTCCATGCCGGGCCGGACCGGGTCGACGCGATGATCGGCCCGCTCGTCTCCCGCCTCGGCGCCGACGCGTCGCGGCCGGCGGCGGGCTCGGAGGTGCTGCTGGCCGAGCCCATACGCCAGCTCGACGCGTACTTCGCCGGCACGCTGCGGCGGTTCGAGCTGCCGCTGGACTGGCGGCTCAGCTCCGGCTTCAACCGCCAGGTCCTCCACGAACTCGACCGCTCCGTGCCCTACGGCGCGGTCGTCGGCTACGGGGATCTGGCCGAACGGGTCGGCCGGCCCGGGGCCGCGCAGGCCGTGGGCCACGCGATGGGCTCGAACCCGTTGCCGCTGGTGGTGGCCTGCCACCGGGTCGTGGAGAACGACGGCGGCATCGGCGGCTTCGGCGGCGGGGTCGAGACCAAGCGCCTGCTGCTCGCCCTGGAGGGCGTCCTCCCACAGCCCCTGTTCTGATCCGGGACGGGCGTACGGACCCGCGAACATCCCGGTTCCGCGTCGCGGAGCGGGGTGCGAGACTTCCGCGGTGACCCCTCGCCCCCGCGCCCGCGCCCGCATCCACGCCCCGCTGCCGCGACGGGGGTGTCCGGCGTGAGCGCCGCGCCCGGGACGGACCGTACGGCCGCGCCGCCCGCCCCGGCGGACCTGGCGCGGCTGCAGCGCCGCACCTCCGCGGTGCTGATCGCCAGTCAGGTCCTCGGCGGGCTCGGCGTGCCGATCAGCATCGCCCTGGCTCCGGTCCTGGCCACCGAGGTCAGCGGCACGGAGGCCCTGTCCGGGCTCGCCTCCACCGCCTCCGTGATCGGCACCGCGCTGATCTCGCTCCCCCTCGCCGCGCTGATGACCGCGCGCGGCCGCCGGCCCGGCCTGGTGCTCGCCTACGCCATCGGCGCGGCCGGCGCGGCGCTCGTCGTCCTTGCCGCCACGGTCCGGAGCCTCCCGCTGCTGCTCCTCGGCATGGCGGCCTTCGGCGCCGCCTCCTCGGCCAACCTCCAGGCCCGGTTCGCCGCCGCCGACCTCGCCGCCGCGGACCGCCGGGCCCGGGCGATCTCCGTCGTCGTGTGGGCGTCCACCATCGGCGCCGTCCTCGGCCCCAATCTGTCCGCCCCGGCCAGCCGCAGCTTCGCCGGCACCTCCATACCCCAGACGGCGGGGCCCTTCGTATGGGCCGCCGCCGTCTTCCTGCTCACCGGCGCACTGATCGCCGTCCTCCTGCGCCCCGACCCGCTGCTGACCGCACGCGCGCTGGCCGGGCCCGAGGCGCAGACCCGCGAGGGCCGCTCGCTGCGCGCCGGGTTCGCCGCCGTGAAGGCCTCGCCGCGGGCGCGGCTCGCCCTCGTCACCGTCACGGTCTCGCACACCACCATGGTCTCCATCATGATCATGACCCCGATGGACCTGGGCCACCACGGCGCCGGGCTGGAACTCATCGGGCTGGTGATCAGCGGTCACATCGCGGGCATGTTCGCCTTCTCCCCCGCCATGGGATTCCTCGCCGACCGCCTCGGCAGGCTGTCCGTGATCGGCCTGGCGGCCGGACTGCTCTCGGTCGCCGCGCTGCTCGCCGGCACGGCCGGGCCGAGCCACGGCCAGAGCGCGCTCGGCCTGTTCCTGCTCGGCCTCGGCTGGTCCGCCGGGATGGTGTCCGGCTCGGCGCTGCTGACCGACTCCGTACCGCAGCCCGCGCGGGCCGCCGTACAGGGCCTGAGCGACCTCACCATGAACGCCGCCGCGGGGCTGGGCGGCGCGGCCGCCGGTCTGGTCATGGCCCGGGCGAGCTACGGCTGGCTGAACGCCATCGGTGCGGGGCTGCTGCTGCCGATGGCGGCGCTCGCGCTGTTCACCGCGCGCCGCCACCCGGCGCAGGCGGCCGGGTCCGGGGTGCCGTCCGGGTCCGCCTCCGGGCCTTCGGCCGGCGCCGCGCCCTCGAAGGACGTCAGTAGCTGATGTGGTAGGCCTTGCGCAGCGTCTCGTGCACGGTCCAGGTCGTCCGGTCGCCCTCCCGGAGCACGCACGCCGAGCCGGGCCCCACCTCCAAGGTCCCGCCGCCCTCGACCTCGACGGTGGCGCGGCCGGAGACCACGACGAACAGCTCGTTCGCCTCGACGTCGGTGACCACGCCGGGGGTGATCTGCCAGATCCCGCGCACCTGCCGGCCGTCGGGCGACTCCCACAGCACCTTGCCCGTGACGACCGGATCGCCCGAGACGATCTGGTCGGGGTCGAGGTCCTCCGTCTCCAGCTCGGCGTCGGGCACGTCCTGCACGCGGACGGCGAAGGATGCGGGGGAGGCGGCGCTGTGGTCACTGGGGCTCATGGCGGGCCAGCCTAATCGGGGCCGGCGGCGCGGCGCGGTGGCCACAGCGTCGAGGAACGGGCCGGTCGACGGGGCACCCTGTCCAGCCGGAGCCGCGCCCGGCACCCGGTCCTGTCCGGGCGGACCGCTGCCCGCGCCCGGCGACGGCTCCCGGCCCCCGGCTCCCGCCGCTCGCCGTTCGGCGTTCGGCGTTCGTAGAGGCCACTCTCGGACAGGTTGGGGCGGGTGTGGCGGGGTGGGCGTTTGGGGGCGTGCGTCCCGTGCCATGGATGGGGACATGTCACAGCACACAGCATCTGAGGTCCCGGTCCTGTCAGCAGAGGTGCGCGAGGCCCTCGCCCGCGGGCAGCCCGTTTTGGCGCTGGAGTCGACGATCATCGCGCACGGGCTGCCCCGTCCGCGCAATCTGGCGGTGGGCGCCGAACTGGAGGCGCTCGTCCGGGCGGAGGGCGCCGTGCCGGCGACGGTCGCGGTCGTCGACGGCGTGGCGTACGCGGGTCTCGACAAGGCGCAGCTGGAGCGGATCGCGGGCGGCGAGGACGTGCGCAAGCTCGGCCACCGGGACCTGGCGCCCGCGCTCGCGACGGGGGCCACCGGGGCGACGACGGTGTCCGCGACCGCGTTCCTGGCCGCGCGGGCGGGGCTGCGGGTCTTCGCCACGGGCGGGCTGGGCGGCGTACACCGGGAGTGGGCGCAGACGCAGGACGAGTCGGCGGACCTGGCGCTGCTGGCCCGGACACGGATCACGGTCGTCTGCGCGGGGGTGAAGTCCATCCTGGACGTGCCGGGCACGCTCCAGCGGCTGGAGACCCTGGGGGTGGGGGTGCTCGGCTACGGGACTGAACGTTTCCCCGGCTTCTACGTGGCCGATTCCGGCGAACCGGTGGACTGGACCGTGCACCGGCCGGAGGAGGTCGCGGCGGTGATGGCTGCCCAGGACGCGCTGGGCGGTCCGGACTCGGCCCTGCTGGTGGCCCATCCCGTGCCGGAGGAGGAGCAGCTGGACCCCGCGCTGCACGACCGGGTCCTGGGGGAGGCGCTCGCCGCCTGCCGGGAGCGAGGGATCACCGGGCAGGCCGTGACGCCGTTCCTCCTCGACTTCCTGGTCCGGGCGACGGCCGGGGCCTCGCTGGAGGCCAACCTGGCGGCGGTAAAGGGCAATGTGCGGCTCGGGGCCCGGATCGCGGGGGCCTGGGCGGCCCGGGCATGACCGGTCCGGGGGCGGGACGGGGCGCGCTCCTGGTCGTCGGGGACGTGGTGACGGACGTGGTCGCGGTGCATCCGGAGCCGCTGGCCCCGGCCACGGACACAGCTGCCCGCATCCGCACCCTCCCGGGCGGGGCCGGGGCGAACGCGGCCTGCTGGGCGGCCCGCACGGGCAGCGCCGAGGTGCGGCTCCTGGCGCGGGTGGGCACCGAATCGGCGGCGTGGCACGAGCGGGCCCTGCGGGCGGCGGGGGTGCGGCCGCGGCTGGTGGTCGACGCGGACGAGCCCACCGGGACGGTCGTGGCCCTGGTCGGCAAGGACGCGGAGCGGACCTTCCTGACCGACAGCGGGGCCTCCCTGCGGCTGTGCCCGGCGGACTGGGCTCCCGAGCTGCTGGACGGGGTGGCCCACCTGCACCTTTCCGGGTACCTGTTCTTCGCCGCGAGCAGCCGCGAGCTGGCCTTGGTGGCGCTGCGGGCGGCCCGGGCGCGGGGGGTGCCGGTGAGCGTGGACCCGGCGTCGGCGGGCTTCCTGGCGGCGCTGGGGCCGCGGCGGTTCCTCGACGACGTGGCGGGGGCCGCGGTGCTGCTGCCCAACGAGGACGAGGCGGGGCTGCTGGCCGGGCTGCCGGAGCCGGCCGGGGCGGCCCGCGCGGCGGCGGCGCTGAGCCTGCGGGTGCCGCTGGTCGTGGTGACCCGGGGCGCCGCCGGGGCGCTGGTCGCCGAACGGGGCCGGATCAGCGCCGAGGTCCGGGCGGTACCGGCGGAGGCGGTGGACTCCACGGGCGCCGGTGACGCGTTCACCGGCGGCTTCCTCGCGGCCCGGCTGGAGGGCGCCGGACCGGAGGAGGCCGCACGCGCCGGGTGCCGGGCGGCCTCCCTGGCGGTCACCCGGCTGGGGGGCCGACCCTGGTGAACCGGCGCCCCGACGGCGGGCACCGACGCGGGCGGCCCTGACGCGGCGCCCTCCGTGGGGCGGCCTTCGTACGACCGGTGCAGCGCGGTCGGTCTCCGTACGCCCGGCATCCGGCCTCCAGCGCAGCGGCCGGCGCCCGGGGGCTGCGGCGGGGCGCGGGGAGGGGCGGGGTGCGGGGAGTGGCGGGCCGGTCAGCGGTCGACGGCGCCGGGGCGGATGCCGGTCCAGGCCGGGTGGCGGGGGTCGTCGGCGCGGACCACCGCGTCGGCGGCCGAAGCCGGGTCGGTCTCCGCCTCGTAGCGGGCGAAGGCGGGCAGGGTCCAGCGCGCGGAGTCCCCGGTGCGGCGGGCCAGCGCCCCCGGGGAGAGCCGGACGTGGACAGCGAGGTCGAAGGGGAACCAGTGGCCCAGCAGCAGCGGCCCGTGCACGACCACCACGGCGCCGGCCGGGAGTTGCACGTAGGGGCTGCGGGTGGCCCGGTCGGTGACCGGGTCCCAGAGGTCGGGCAGCACCCGGCCGGTGCCGCCGGGGTCGGTCGGGCCGAACACCTCCCGCCACAGCGCGGCCGTGTCGTACCAGCCGCCGAGGTAGGAGTCCACGTCCTGGCGGCCGTACTCGAAGCGCAGGGAGGCGGGTCGCAGGAACCCCTCGGCCGGCACCACCAGGACCGAACGGCCGCGCAGGCGCAGGGCGTCGGCGAGTCCCTCCGCGAGGACCGCGGTGTCGGCGGCCGGTGCGCCGTCGATGCCCACCCGCAGCCATCCGGCCGGTCCGGGGTCGCCTTCTGCTGAACCGTGCGGGCCGGCGCCGTGCCGGTCGGGACCGGTCGCGGGGTCGTCGAGGTGACGGGCGAGGCGCTCGGCCATCCGCTGCCATGTGATCGCTTCCCACTGCTCCACGGACCCATTGTCAGTGGCGGCCGGTAGCTTTTTCCACGAGGGATCACCGGTGGACAGGATCCGGGGCCCGACCTTGGGGAGGGGTCTGTCATGGCTCGGGAGACGACGTACCTGGAGCTGTCGCAGGAGGACGGCGCGGCGCACAAGTTCTACGAGGTGACGGTGGACGGCACGACCGTCTCCGTGCGGTACGGGCGCATCGGTGCGGACGGCCAGCTGCAGAGCTCCTCCTTCCCGACCTCCGACAAGGCGCGGGCGGCCGCCGCGAAGAAGATCGGGGAGAAGGTCCGCAAGGGGTACGCCCCGGCGGTGCGGGGGCAGCGCACGGCCCGCTCGGTGACCCGCCGCCAGGTCACCTCGACGCCGTCCACGGCGCGGGCCGCGGCACCGGTCCTGTGGCGCTTCCGCACCGGTTCCGCCGCCTTCGGCATCCACGTGGACGAGGACCGCTGCTGGGTCGGCAACCAGGCGGGGGACGTGTACACGCTCAGCCACGGTGGGGAGGTACTGGCCCGGTACTCGCTGCCGGACGGGGTGAAGTGCCTGGTGGCGGACGAATTCTGGATCTATGCGGGCTGTGACGACGGCACGGTGTACGACCTGTCGTCGAAGGTGCCGTTCGGCGCGTACGACATAGCGGCCGACGTGGACATCTTCTGGCTCGACATCCGCGAGGGCGTGCTGAACGTCTCGGACCGCAGCGGCGGGCTGACGGTCATCGACCACGAGGACGAGTTCCAGTGGTCCCGGCGCTCCTCCGGCTCCAACGCCTGGATGGTGCGGGCGGACGAGCACGGTGTCTACCACGGGCACAGCAAGGGCGTGACCGCCTACGCGCCGGACGGCGGAGGGGAGTTGTGGCACACCGACACCGGAGGGTCGGTGCTGTTCGGCTGGCAGGAGGAGCACGCGGTGTACGCGGGCACCGGACGGCACGCCGTGCAGCGGTTGTCCAAGGCCACCGGCGCGGTGGAGGCCTCCTACCGGTGCGATGCGGCGGTGTACTCGTGCGCCACCTCCCCGGACGGGCGGCACGTCTTCGCCGGCGACTACGCCTCGTCCGTGTACTGCTTCGACGCGGACGGCCGACGCCTGTGGAAGCTCGGCACCGGCTGCGGGTCGGCGCTGTCCATGCAGTATCTGGACGGCCGCCTGTACCTGGTGACCACGGACGGCTCGCTGGTCTGTGTGGACGCGAGCGAGCAGGCGATCGCCGCGGCGCAGCAGGGCTCGGTGCCGGCCGCGGTGGACGTGAAGTCCGCGGCGGCCCTGCCCGTCTACACCCCGGCCGCTTCCGCCTCGGCGGTGGCCACGGTCTCGCGGGCCGCCGCTCCGGCGGGCGGCGTGGTGGTGGAGTGCGTCCAGCAGGGCGGCCGGATGCGGGTGCAGGTGGTCTCGGGAGGCTTCGAGCCCTCCTGGAACGTGCAGT
Organism: Streptomyces sp. NPDC058674; assembly: GCF_042716505.1. Lineage (NCBI taxonomy): Bacteria > Bacillati > Actinomycetota > Actinomycetes > Kitasatosporales > Streptomycetaceae > Streptomyces > Streptomyces sp. NPDC058674. The sequence goes on along the minus strand of NZ_JBHXSC010000010.1, from coordinate 126,790 downwards.
TCCCGCGCGGGATACGGGAGGCGGGCGCCCGGTACGTGGTGGACGGGCTGCACCCGTCCTCGGGGGGCTTCTACCGGGTGCGCGGGGAGATACGCCGCCTGGTGTGAGCGGGTCCGGGCCCGAGCGGGCACGGCAGGCGGGCGCGACCTGGCCGGCACGGCGGGCAGGCACGGCAGGCGGGCGGGGTTTCGGGGCCTGGGTGCGCGAGGCGGCAACTGCCGCTTCCCGTCAGGTGATAGGGGGCCCGTACGGCGGTATCACACCCGTATGAGCCTGGTGGTGTTCGAGTCCCTGAAGCAGATCCGCTGCGCGGAGTGCCGGCACGGACCGCTCCGGCACCTCGTCCGCGAGTGCGGGGTGCCGCGCTGCCTGGACTGTGCCGACCTCGGGCACCTGGTCTACCTCCCGCGGGGGGACACCGCGCTCACCCGACGCTCCCGCGAGGCCAGTTCGCTCTCCGCCATCGTCGTCCGCTTCGACAAGCGCCGCGGTCGTTACGAGCGCCTGGGGCTTCTCGTCGAGGACGCCGCCCTGGCCGAAGCGGAGCGCGCCTGCCTCGCGGACGCAGAGGCCCGGGCCCGGCGCCGGGAGCGGGACCGGCTGCGCCGCGCGGCCGAGGACACCCGGTTCACGGCCGCCTTCGCCGCGGAGATACGGCGCCTGTTCCCGGGGTGCCCCGCCGAGCGGGCGTTGGCGATCGCCGCCCACGCCTCGGTCCGCGGCAGCGGCCGGGTGGGCCGCAGCGCCGCCGGCCGGGCCCTCGACGAACCGGCCGTCGCGGTGGCGGTGCGGGCGGCGGTTCGGCACGTCGACACCGAGTACGACGCCCTGCTCATGGCGGGGGTCCCCCGGTTCGCCGCCCGGGCGCGGCTGGCCGGGCGGATCGACGCGATCCTCGACGGCTGGCGTACGCCCGAGGTCAGTTGAGGCGGAACCGCCGGTACAGCAGCACGCCGCCGAGCAGCATGGCGCCCCCGGCGGGCACCAGGTAGCCGATGGCGTCCGCTCCGGTGTGCGCCAGCGCCTCGCCGGGCCGCGCAGGGGCCTGCGCATCCGGCTTCACCGACGGAACCGGCGGAACGGACGGCGTCGCCGGCCGGGTCACGGGCTGCTCCACGACGGGGGGCTGCACGGGCTTGCCGCCGGTGGGCTTCTCACCGTTGACGGAGGAGTTGCCGACCGAGGGGTTCCCGACGCCGACGACGTTGACGGAGTTGCCGCTGACGTTCAGCGGGAGGTCGACGGGGAGTTGGAGACCGTTGCCGGAGAGCACGCCGGGCGAGTCCTTGACGCTCCCCCGGGCGACCGCACCGCCGCCCGGCCCTGGTTTCGCCGTGGTGGAGGAGGACTGCGCGGGGCCCGAACTCGAACGGCCACCGCCCCCGGACGCCTGGTTGGTACAGCGGTTCCCGGCAGCCGGATTGAGCACGCCGACGACGTTCACGGTGTTCCCGCAGGCGTTCACCGGCACGTTCACCGGGAGTTGCACCAGGTTCCCGGAGAGCAGCCCCGGGGAGCGCTCGGCCTGCCCGGTCGCATCCGCGTCGGCGTACGCCAGTCCGCCCACGCTCGCGACCGCCAGCCCACCTCCCGCAACCACCGCCGCGATCAAGCCATTCCGACGACTGTGACGCATCAGTTTTCCTGCCTTCCGGAGGAGTCCACGGGCATCGCACCCGTACCGGAGACAACGGCCGTGAGCCCATTCGGGTTATAGGGGCGGCGGGCATTTCACCCCATCGTGTGGCGGGTACTCCTCCGCCATGACTGACCTCCCGCTCCTCCTCCTCGATGCGGACGGCTCGCCGAACCTCTTCCGGTCCCGCCTCGCGGGCCTGCGCGGCCACACCGGCCAGCGGGTGCGTCCGGCCCTCCGGGCGCCCCGCCGGGCGGCGGAGCTCAGCCCCTGAGCGCGCTGACCGGGTCCGGGGAGGGGCGGCCCGTGGGCCACCAGTCCTCCGCGTCCGGGCGGGACTCGTAGGCGTACCAGAGGGCGTCGCGGCCGAGGCGCAGCTGGCGGGTGAGGGACGTGAGGCGGTTGCGGTCGGGGCGGAACGCGCCCTGGTCCGCGGCCATGAGGGCCGGGCGGGCGCGGTCGAACGGGCCCGCCGGCGGGTCCCAGGGCTCCTCCAGCGCGGCAAGGGCGGGGCGGCCGCCCTGGCGCCAGGCCGCGGCGGCCCGTGCGAGGTCGGTGGTGGTGCGGCCGGTGGCGCGGGCCAGGTCGCGGTAGAGGGTGCGGGCGGCGCCGGTGAGGCCCGCGGTGGGGTGCGCGGAGGCGAGCCGTACGGCGTCGTGCCACAGGCCGAGCCCCGCGATGGGGTCCTCGCCGCCGGTCAGGACGGCGAGGGCGCGGGCCGCGGCGTCGGAGGCGAGCTGGTCCAGGGCGAGCGGATCGGGAGCCGCCGGGTCGTCGGGGTAGGCGGGCGGGACGCCCGCCGCTGCGGGCGCGGCCAGCGGCGCCGGCAGCGGCGGCAGGCTGGTGCGGGCCAGCGCGGCGCGGGCCGGCACGCCGGGGAAGTCCGGTGTGGTGTCGGGCTGTTCGCGTGCGGCGTGGGCTGCGTTGCGGCGGGTGAGCTCGTCGAGGAGCTCGCGCTCACCGCGTCCGCGCAGGAGCAGCAGGACGAAGGGGTCCTCGTCGAAGAGGCGGGCGGCGCGGTAGCAGAGGGCGGCCGCGTGCTTGCACGGCGGACGTGCCGAGTCCGGGCAGGAGCAGCGCGGCGCGAGCTCGCCCGCGCCGGGCAGGACCGTCCCGGCGAGACTCTGCGGAACCTCCCGTTCCAGCAGGGCGGCGAGGGCCGCGGGTTCGGCGGCGACCGCCTCCAGGATCTCGTTCCACTCCGCGTCCGCGAAGGCGGGCAGGGCCAGCTCGGTGCGGTACGGGCGGGGCCTGCTGCCCCGGACGTACGCCACGATCCGGCCGGGGGTGACGGTGACCGCGTCGACGTGCCCTTCGGCCGCGTACGTACGGCCCCGGGCCAGGCGGGCCGCGTCCCGGGAGGCCTCCTCCAGCGAGGACACCCAGGCCCGGCCCCACCAGCTGGCCGCCTCCGCCCCGGCGGGCAGGGTCTCGAAGGTGCGGCGGCGGTCGTCCCGCGCGGTGATCACGCGGGCCTGCGCAGGGAGACGAGGTCGGCGAGCTCGCGGTCGGTCAGCTCGGTCAGCGCCGCCTCTCCGGAGCCGAGGACCGCGTCGGCCAGGGCCCGCTTCACCTCCAGCATCTCGGCGATCCGGTCCTCGACGGTGCCCTCCGCGATGATCCGGTGGACCTGCACGGGCTGGGTCTGGCCGATCCGGTAGGCGCGGTCGGTGGCCTGCTCCTCGACGGCCGGGTTCCACCAGCGGTCGAAGTGCACGACGTGTCCGGCCCGCGTGAGGTTGAGCCCGGTGCCCGCGGCCTTGAGGGACAGCAGGAAGACGGGGACCTCACCCGCCTGGAAGCGGTCGACGAGCTCCTCCCGGCGCGGGACCGGGGTCCCGCCGTGCAGCAGCTGGTGGGCGATGCCCCGGTCCGACAGGTGCCGCTCGATGAGCCGGGCCATGGTCACGTACTGGGTGAACACCAGCACAGAACCGCCCTCGGCCAGGATGGTGTCCAGCAGCTCGTCGAGCAGGGCGAGCTTGCCCGACCGGTGCGCGATCCGGGGACGCTCCTCCCTCAGGTACTGCGCGGGGTGGTTGCAGATCTGCTTGAGCGAGGCCAGCAGCTTCATGATCATGCCGCGCCGTTCGATGCCCTCGCTCGACCCGATCACGGCCATCGCCTCCTCCACCGCCGCCTGGTAGAGCGAGGCCTGCTCGCGCGTCAGTGACACCGGGTGGTCGGTCTCCGTCTTCGGCGGCAGCTCGGGGGCGATGCCGGGGTCGGACTTCTTGCGGCGCAGCAGGAAGGGCCGTACCAGCGCGGACAGCCGGGCGACCGCCGCCTCGTTGCCGCCGTCCTCCTCCGTCTGGTGCTCGACCGGGCGGGCGTGCCGGGCCCGGAAGGTGGTGAGCGGGCCCAGCAGCCCCGGCGTGGTCCAGTCGAGCAGCGCCCACAGCTCGGAGAGGTTGTTCTCCACCGGGGTGCCGGTCAGCGCCACCCGGGCGGGCGCCGGGATGGTGCGCAGGGCCTTCGCGGTCGCCGAATGCGGGTTCTTCACGTGCTGGGCCTCATCGGCGACGACCATGCCCCAGGCCCGCTCGGCGAGCAGCGGGGCGCTGGCGCGCATCGTCCCGTACGTGGTGAGGACGAATCCGCCGGCGCCGGACTCCGGGCCGTCGAGGCTGCGGCTTCCGCCGTGGAAACGGCGCACGGGCGTGCCGGGGGCGAACTTCTCGATCTCCCGCTGCCAGTTCCCCAGCAGCGACGCGGGACAGACCACGAGCGTGGGCTCGGGCCGGTCCCGGTGCAGGTGGAGCGCGATGAGGGTGACGGTCTTGCCCAGCCCCATGTCGTCGGCGAGGCACCCGCCGAGGCCGAGGGAGGTCATCAGGTCCAGCCAGGCCAGGCCGCGGGCCTGGTAGTCGCGCAGGGTCGCCTTGAGCGCGGCGGGCTGCGCAAGGGGCGCCAGCTCGGCCGTCAGCCGCTCCCGCAGGGCGGCCAGCGCCCCCACGGGGACCACCTCGACCTGCTCGCCGCCGATCTCCGCCGTACCCGACAGGGCGGCGGCCAGCGCGTCCACCGGGTCCAGCAGGCCCAGCTCCCGTTTGCGCGCCTTGCGCACGAGCTCCGGGTCGACCCGCACCCACTGGTCCCGCAGCCGCACCACGGGCCGGTGGGCCTGGGCGAGGGCGTCCATCTCCCCCGGGGTGAGCCGGTCGCCGCCCAGCGCCAGCTCCCAGGAGAAGGCGAAGAGGTGCTCGGCGTCGAAGAAGGCGGTGCCGTCGGTGGCGGAACCGGGCGCGGTGGCGCGTACGACCGCGGTCGCCGAGAGCGTACGGGCCAGCTCGCGCGGCCAGTGGACCAGGACCCCGGCGGCCGCCAGCCTGGTCGCCGCCGCTCCCAGCAGGTCCTCCAGCTCCGGGTCCAACAGGGCGAGGACATCGGGGGCGGGCTGGTCCAGCAGCCGCAGCAGCGGCGGCCAGGTGCGCGCGGCCCGGCGCAGGGCGAGTACGGCGTCGATCCGGGCCCGGGGGCCGAATCCGGCGGCGGCCGTGCCCGCCCACAGCGTCCCGGCGTCGGTGACCAGGGTGGGGTCGGCGAGGCTGTGCACCTGGACGACGGCGGCGCCCGCCCGCCGGGTGTCCTCTTCCTCCGCCTCGTCGAAGAGGCGGAAGGAGGACAGGTCCAGCCGGAGCGAGATCCCGACGCCCGTGTCGGAGCCGGCGGCGACCTGGGCGGCCCACTCCTGTATCCCGGGCACCCGCTGCGGCTCCCGGGCCGCGAAGGGCCGCCCGGCGGCCACGGCGGCGGCGGGAGTACGGGGCAGGCTGTCGGCCACGGCGTCGAGGAAGGCGCGCACCAGCGCCTCCGGGTCGGGCAGTTGGAGGGGGCGGCGGCCGGCCAGGGGCGTCGCGTACCCCTCGGACGGCAGGGCGGCGGCGACCGCGCGGAGGTGGTCGATGTCGGCGGCGTCGAGCGGACCGGCGCGCCAGGCGTCGACGCCCTCCGGGGTGAGGCCGGGGAGGAGCCGGCCGCGGGCGACGAGGGTGAGCGCCTGGGTCGCGGCGGTGCCCCAGGCCCGGGTGGCGGGATGCGCGGCGGGACTGCGGGGCGCGTGCGCGAGCAGCGGGAGGGCTGCGGTGACGGAGAGGGACACGGAGGGTACCGTCCGGCTGCGCACCCCTTGGCCGTGCGGACGGACGACGGTGAGCGGGGACGGCCGGCCCGTCTCCGGCAGGGCGTCCCCCTCGGGAGCCCAGAAGGCCACGCGTCCCTCGCGGGGGACGGCGGCGGGCAGGAAGACGGCGGCGTGGCGCAGCAGGGCGTGCGCGGAAGCGGACGGCCGGGGCGTGGGCGGTTGGGGTGCGGGCGGCTGGGACGGCGACTGCCGCAGCTGCGGCGGCGGCTGCTGCCGTGGCCACGGCTCCCGCGGCTGCGGCTGCGGCCGGTACGGCTGCGACTGCTGCGGCGGTGTCACGGCGTCCCCTCCCTCCCCTGGCCCCGATGCGTATCTCCTCTGCCGCCGAGTCTAGGCGCGCCCACTGACAACGGCTCTGACCTGGTGCGACTGCGGGACAGGGCGGCGGGTTCAGCGCACCCAGCGGCCCTGCTCCGACGCGTAGCCGTACTCCGGACGCCCCGTCGCGGCACTCGTCCTGAGCGGGCGGCCGTTGTCGTCGATCCGCAGGGTGCCCGAGCCGTGCGGGCCGGTCCAGCGCAGGTCGAGGGTCCAGTCGCAGTCGCAGCCGGTGGTGCTCGCCTCCACCCGCAGGACAACGGGGTCGGCCGCCGAGACCCGCATCGGGAAGGCGGGGGCCCGGATGACGCCCTCCGAGTCGCCCCCGTCGACGGGCCGGGCCACGGGGCGCGGGGCGTCCAGGTTGACGGCGTGGACGGCCGGGGTGAGCGCTCCGCCGCAGCCCGGCGACATCTGGTAGACGTTCCACGGCGGCGGAGTGCGGCGCGCCGCCACCCGGACGTCGAGGCCGTCCAGGACCACCGCGCCCTCGCCCGCACCGTGCACGGTGACCTCCAGGATCTGACGGCCGGCGTGCACGGCCCGCTGCGCCGAGGCCCAGGCGGGCGCGTCCGCCTCCACCGGCGGCGGGGGCACCGCACCGGGCGCCCGCTCCGACAGGTACGCCTGGTCGCATCCGGCCGCCCACACGTGCGACCGCACGGCCGCCCGGACCGGCACGGCATCGGGCCGGCCCGATGCCGCGGGCGCGGATGCGGATGCGGATGCCGGGGGGCCCGGCGGCCGCCCCGGGGCCGAGGCGGGTCCGGACGCCGCCGGGGAGGGCGTTCCCGGGGCGGAGGCCGAGGGAGACCCGCCGGAGGGCGCCGGCGCCGGGGAGGCGGCGGCGGACGGGCCCGCCGCCGTTCCGGTCGGGGGCGTACGCCGTTCCGGCCCGGCCGCGGCCAGGAACGCCACGGCCACCACGCCGACCGTCATTGAGGCGGCCGCGACCGCCGCTGCCCTGCGCTGGTACCAGGGGAGCCGGGCTCCGGGGTCCGCGGGCACGCGGCCCGCCCCCACGACCGCGGCCACCTCCCCGACTTCGCCCCCGCCGTCGGCCCCGCCAGTGGCCCCGCCCTCGGCCCTGCCCCCGGCCGTCCCGGCCCCGGCAGTGGTCCTCCGCCCGGGGGCGGCGGTGTCCGCGGCCCCGCCCCCGGCCTCGACCCCTGCCGTCCCGGCCCCGGCAGTGGTCCCGCCCCCGGTGGTGGTCCCGGCCTCGGAACCCGACGGCCCGGCCCCGGCGGCGGCCGCCGCCGGGCCTTCGGCGGCCGCCGCTCCGGCAGCTCCGGAACCCCTGCCCGCGCCCGCACCGGCACCGGCGCCCGCGGCCGTCGGACCGGAGATCCGCGCCGCCGACCGGCGCCGCGCGTCCGCCAGCAGCCATGCCCGGTGCAGGTCCACCGCCTGCGTCTGCGAGGCCCCGCAGGCCCGCGCGAAGCGGTCCACCACCGCGAACTCGGCCGGTACCGCCTCCCCCTTGCAGTAGCGGTGCAGGGTCGAGGTGCTGGTGTGGAGCTTGCGCGCCAGCACCCCGTAACTCAGCCCCGCGCTCTCCTTCAGCTCCCGCATCAGCCGTGCGAACCGCTCCGCTTCGGCCGTCCCCGCACCCGGCGCCCCTGCACCCGGCGTCCCGGCACCCGTTCCCGTGTCCGTACCCACTGCTCCCCCGTCCCGGCACGCCGTTCCATGCCGCGGGTGTTCCCCCAGGTGACGGCACGTCCGGCCGTTCCAGTGTCCCGAATACGGGGCGATCCGTCGTCCGACACCCCGCCCCGGGGCAGGGTTGTCCTCGTACCGCAGCCCGTATCGCACCTCGCACCGCAGCCCGTACCGCAACGCACCGATTCACACGGGGAGAAACCTTCATGTTCCGACGCCCAGGCACCACCGCCGCCCTCGCGACCGGCCTCGCCGCGGCAGCCGCCGCACTCGTCCTCACCGCCTCCACCACCGCCGCCGCGGCCACCGCCCCCGGGTTCCTCACCGGTACCGACCTGCCGGCGCACCCCAGCTCCCCCTGGTACTCCGGCAAGGTCACCAAGGGCCTGCCCGAGACCGCGCCGTTCTGCCTGGAGGGCGTGCTCCCGGCGGCCGGCAGCTGGCACCGCTCCTTCGGCACGGACGTCGACGCCGGCGCCGTGCAGGTGTCCGTACGGGCCGCGTCGGACACGGCGGCCGCCAAGCTCGCCGGGGCGCTGGAGCGCAAGGTCGCGGCCTGCGCCGCGGACTGGCTGCGCACCACGCCGGGCGGCACCGCCTCCTGGCAGGACTACGGGAAGCTCCCCGCCGAGGAAGGCGCCCACGTCTACGGCGTGCACACCTCCGTCCCGGACTCGGAGCCCGGTGTGGGCCTCTACGGGATCGGCCGGGACGGCTCCACCGTGACCGTCGTCAGGTGGGGGCAGATGGGGCACCTGACCGACGCCCCGGTCGCGGCCTTCAAGAAGACCACCACCAAGGCCGTGAACAAGCTCAACCCCTGATCCCCCGCTGCCACCGCCCCGGTGGGACCATGGAAACCGAGGCGATGGCCATGCGTACGGGAAACGAGCCGGTGACCGCCCGCAGTCCGCTGCGGGCGCGGTTCTGGCTGAGCCTGTGGGGGCTGATCTGGGCCGCCGCCGGGACGGTCGCGTTCTCGCTGGGCGGCCGTCCCGGCTGGGCGGCGGCCTGCGGGGCGCTCGCGCTGCTGGCCGCCGTGGACCTCGTCGTGGTGCTCCGCCACATCCGCCAGGGGCCGCACTACCAGCCCGGCCGCGACGTCCCCCCGTACGAGCCGCCCCGGGAGCAGGGGCCGCCCCGCGGCGGCCCGTGAGGCTCAGCTCTCGAAGCGGGCCGCGGCCAGGTACTCGGGCTGCGGATCGAGGGCGGCGGCGAGCCGGAAGTGCTTGCGTGCCTGCTCCGGGCGGCCCGAGCGCTCGTGCGTACGGGCCAGCGCGAAGTGGGCGAAGGCGTTGTCCGGTTCCCGTTCCAGTACGAGCTCGAACTCCAGCTCCGCCGGGCGTAGTTGGGCCGACGCGAAGAAGGCACGGGCGCGCAGCAGGCGGGCCGCGGTGTTCTCCGGGTGGGCGGCTATGACCGAGTCGAGCAGTTTGACCGCACCGCGCGGGTCGCGAGCGGCGAGCAGCTGCTCGGCGGCCCGGTAGTCGATGACGTGGGTCTCCGGGCTCGCCGCACCGGGCGACGAGGAGGACGAAGAGGACGACGACGAAGACGACGGCGGCGTGGTGTCGGACATGACCTGTTCCTTCCCTCTACCGGCGCGTTCAACGCCCCTCCCCACGCCCCCTCTTCCATGAGCACGTCAGCCCTGGGTGGTCGACCGCTCCGCCGCCCGCACCGTGAGCTCCTTCCACAGCGTGCGCACCTGCGGCTCCAGCGCCTCCAGCGGGCCGTCGTTGTCGATGACGAGCGTCGCCACCGCGAGCCGCTGCTCCCGGGTGGCCTGCGCGGCCATCCGGGCCGCCGCCTCCGCCTCGGCCATCCCGCGTCGCGCGACGAGCCGCGCCAGCTGCGTCTGCGGGGCCGCGTCGACCACGACCACCAGGTCGTAGAGGGCCGCCAGGCCGTTCTCCGCGAGCAGCGGCACGTCGTGCACCACGATCGCCCCGGGTCCCGCGGCGGCCTCCAGCTCGGCGGACCGGGCCCCGACCAGCGGGTGCACGATCGCGTTGAGGGTCCGGAGCTTCTCCGGGTCGGCGAAGACGACCGAGCCGAGCTTCGGCCGGTCCAGGGTCCCCTCCGCGGTCAGCACGGCCCGGCCGAACGCCGCCACCACGGCGTCGAGGCCGGGTGTGCCGGGCTCCACGACCTCCCGTGCGATCCGGTCGGCGTCCACGATGACAGCGCCGTAGCCCGCCAGCAGCCGCGAGACCTCGCTCTTGCCGGCGCCGATTCCGCCCGTCAGTCCTACTTTCAGCATGCCCGCAGCCTAGGCCCTGCCCGGGCCCGCGCCACAGCCCCTGCCGCCGCCCCGGGCACCCGGGGCCAGGCGGCGCACCCGGGACCCGCGGCGCAGCTGGGACCCGGCGGCGCATCCGGAGCGCGAGGAAGTCAGTTCTCGCCCTCGCGCTCCGCCAGGAACTTCTCGAACTCGCGGCCGATCTCGTCCGCCGACGGGATCTCCGCCGGCTCGGCGATCATGTTGCCCCGGGTCTCGGCTCCGGCGGCGGCGTCGTACTGGTGCTCCAGCCCCTGCACCAGCGCGACCAGCTCCTCGTCGCCCTCCCGGATCTGCCGGTCGATCTCCGTCTGCGTACGGTGCGCCTCGGTCCGCAGCGCGTGCGCCACGGCCGGAAGCACCAGTCCGGTGGCAGCCGTGATCGCCTCCAGCACCGTCAGTGCGGCGTCCGGGTACGGCGAGCGGGCGACGTAGTGCGGTACGTGCGCGGCGACCCCCAGCACGTCGTGCCCGGCCTGGCCCAGCCGGAACTCCACCAGTGACTCGGCACTGCCGGGCACCTGGGCCTCGTCGAAGGGGCTGCGGTGCCCCGGCATGAGGTCGGTGCGGTTGCCGTGCGGGGTGATGCCCACGGGACGGGTGTGCGGAACGCCCATGGGGATGCCGTGGAAGTTGACCGAGAGCCGGACGCCGAGGCGCTCGACGATCTGCCGGACCGCGATGCTGAAGCGCTCCCACTCCACGTCCGGCTCCGGGCCGGCGAGCAGCAGGAACGGCGCTCCCGTCGCGTCCTGGACCAGGTGGACCTCCAGCCGGGGCTCCTCGAACTCCGTCCAGTGGTCGCGCTGGAAGGTCAGCAGCGGGCGGCGGGCCCGGTAGTCCACCAGCCGGTCCGCGTCGAAACGGGCCACGACCTGGTGGGGCAGGCCGTCGAGAATCCGCTCGACGATCTGCTCCCCGGCCTCACCCGCGTCGATGTACCCCTCGAAGTGGTAGAGCATGACCAGCCCGGCCGAGTCCTGGGCAAGCGCCAGGTCGGCCACCGCCAGGCCCTTGGCGTCCCATTCGTACAAACCCTGTGGATCAAGCACCGCCACCACTCCTCCTCGCCGTGTTCCCTGGCAAGAACGTTCAAGGGGTCGCCGCCATTCCCCAGTTGGGCGCTTTCACGAGATCGCGACGGTTGACGCGGCCGGTGCCGGAAAAGCGGTGAGGCCCGCCCCCCTGAGGGGACGGGCCTTACCGTTCAGCTCTGCTCAGCTCTGCTCACACCGGAGTGCGAAGCGCACTGCGATCAGCTCTGGCCGCCGGCCAGCTTCTCGCGGAGCGCGGCCAGGGCCTCGTCCGACGCCAGGGCGCCGGAGGTCTCGTCCGACTCCGAGGAGTACGAACCACCCGAGATGCCCGCGCTGGCGTTGCCACTGGCGGCCGGGGCGGCAGCGCCCTCGGCAGCAGCGGCCTCGTCGGCCTCGCGGCTCTTGATGACCTGGGCCTGGTGCTGCTCGAAGCGCTGCTGCGCCTCGGCGTACTGGGTCTCCCAGGTCTCGCGCTGCTTGTCGAAGCCCTCGAGCCAGTCGTTGGTCTCGGGGTCGAAGCCCTCGGGGTAGATGTAGTTGCCCTGGTCGTCGTACGACGCGGCCATGCCGTACAGGGTCGGGTCGAACTCGACCGACGCGGCGTCGGCACCGAAGGACTCGTTGGCCTGCTTCAGCGACAGCGAGATCCGGCGACGCTCGAGGTCGATGTCGATGACCTTGACGAAGATCTCGTCGTTGACCTGGACGACCTGCTCCGGGATCTCCACGTGGCGCTCGGCCAGCTCGGAGATGTGGACCAGACCCTCGATGCCCTCGTCCACGCGGACGAACGCACCGAACGGAACCAGCTTGGTGACCTTACCCGGGACGACCTGGCCGATCTGGTGGGTCCGGGCGAACTGCTGCCACGGGTCCTCCTGCGTCGCCTTCAGCGACAGGGAGACGCGCTCGCGGTCCATGTCGACGTCGAGGACCTCGACGGTGACTTCCTGGCCGACCTCGACAACCTCGGACGGGTGGTCGATGTGCTTCCAGGACAGCTCGGAGACGTGCACGAGACCGTCGACGCCGCCCAGGTCCACGAAGGCACCGAAGTTGACGATCGAGGAGACGACGCCGGAGCGGACCTGACCCTTCTGCAGGGTGGTGAGGAACGTCTGGCGAACCTCGGACTGGGTCTGCTCGAGCCAGGCGCGGCGGGACAGAACCACGTTGTTGCGGTTCTTGTCGAGCTCGATGATCTTCGCCTCGAGCTCCTTGCCCACGTAGGGCTGGAGGTCGCGGACGCGACGCATCTCGACGAGAGAGGCCGGCAGGAAGCCGCGGAGGCCGATGTCGAGGATGAGACCACCCTTGACGACCTCGATGACGGTACCGGTGACGATGCCGTCTTCTTCCTTGATCTTCTCGATGGTGCCCCAGGCACGCTCGTACTGAGCGCGCTTCTTCGAGAGGATCAGGCGGCCTTCCTTGTCCTCCTTCTGGAGAACCAGGGCCTCGATCTCGTCGCCGACCTTGACGACCTCGTTCGGGTCGACGTCGTGCTTGATCGACAGCTCGCGGCTCGGGATGACGCCTTCGGTCTTGTAACCGATGTCGAGGAGAACCTCGTCCCGGTCAACCTTGACGATGACGCCGTCGACGATGTCGCCATCGTTGAAGTACTTGATCGTCGCGTCGATCGCCGCGAGGAACGCGTCCGCGTCGCCGATGTCGTTGACCGCAACCTGCGGAGTGGTGGCGGTGGTCTCGGTGCTGCTCGTCATGTGGGAAAGGGCTCCGGTTACGGACAGAAAGTCGTAGGTACTGCTACGCCGGGAGCCCTTATCGGCATCCACCGAAGACCGGACAGCCAAGGAGGCCCCCGATCCGCGGAAGAGCGGCGGGGCCTCGAAAACCGAGGGGACATCAACAGATGCAAGCGCAGCCTGCTAGGTCTGAGGAGCACAGGCTCGCAGCGCAACTTGTAGCATACGGGGGCAGCCGGACAGGGTCAATGCGCGAAGGCGCACACCCCGGGCGGATCGCCTCATATCCGGCACGATTCGTAGGCGGAGGCCTGCCGCCGGGGCGCACCCGCCGCGTCCCCGGGCAGTCGCAGGACGCCTGCACCGCACGTGTGGGACCACACGTGCACGACACCCGCAGACATGCGCAGACTACGACGACGGGCCCCATGAACCAAGAGGACTACGCCACCCAAAACGCCCGCGGTGCCGCTCCGGACCCCGGGGACGACGCCGAGGCCACACGGCGTGACGCCGGGGAAGCGGAGAGCAGCCGCGCCAGCCGCGGCTGGTGGGACCGCAACGCCGACGAGTACCAGAGCGAGCACGGCGCGTTCCTCGGCGACGACCGCTTCGTCTGGGGCCCCGAGGGCCTCGACGAGGCCGAGGCGGCCCTGCTGGGCCCCGCCGCCTCCCTGCGGGGCAAGGACGTCCTGGAGATCGGCGCCGGCGCCGCGCAGTGCTCGCGCTGGCTGGCCGCCCAGGGCGCCCGCCCGGTCGCCCTCGACCTCTCGCACCGCCAGCTCCAGCACGCCCTGCGCATCGGCGACGACGTCCCCCTCGTCGAGGCCGACGCCGGCCGGCTCCCCTTCCGCGACGCCTCCTTCGACCTGGCCTGCTCCGCCTACGGCGCGGTCCCCTTCGTCGCCGACCCGGTGAACGTGATGCGCGAGGTGCGTCGCGTGCTGCGCCCCGGCGGCCGCTGGGTCTTCTCCGTCACCCACCCGCTGCGCTGGGCCTTCCCCGACGAGCCCGGACCCGAGGGGCTGTCCGTCTCGGCCTCGTACTTCGACCGGACCCCGTACGTCGAGCAGGACGAGGAGGGCCGCGCCGTCTACGTGGAGCACCACCGCACGGTCGGCGACCGGGTCCGCGACGTGGTGGCGGGCGGCTTCCGCCTGGTCGACCTGGTCGAGCCGGAGTGGCCCGCCTGGAACAGCCAGGAGTGGGGGGGCTGGTCCCCGCTGCGCGGGAACCTGATCCCCGGCACCGCGATCTTCGTCTGCGAACGGGACTGAGCCCGGGTGACCGACGCGACCGATCCGCCCCACACGCCCGGCACGCCCGGCCCCGCCTCCCCCGCCGGCCCCGCTGGGGCCGCCGGCGCCACCGGCGCTACCGGCGCTACCGGCGCCACCGGCCCCGTCCGTACCGCCGACCTCGACGCCCTGCCCGTACGGGAGGCGGTCCCCGCGCTCGTCTCCGCACTCGACGCCCACGGCACCGCCGTGCTCTGCGCCCCGCCGGGCACCGGCAAGACCACGCTGGTGCCGCTGGTCCTCGCGGGCCTGGTGGGCGGCGGACCGCGCCGCCGGGTCCTGGTCGCCGAGCCCCGGCGCATCGCCGCGCGGGCGGCGGCGCGGCGGATGGCCTGGCTGCTGGGCGAGCGCACCGGCGCCTCGGTGGGCTTCACCGTGCGCGGGGAGCGGGTCGTGGGTCCGTCGACCGTCGTGGAAGTGGTCACCACGGGCGTCCTGCTCCAGCGGCTCCAGCGGGACCAGGAGCTGCCCGGGGTGGACGTGGTGGTCCTGGACGAGTGCCACGAGCGGCACCTCGACGCCGACACGGTCGCCGCCTTCCTGCTGGACGTACGGGAGAACCTGCGGCCGGAGCTGCGCCTCGTGGCGGCCTCGGCGACGACCGACGCCGCGGGCTGGGCCCGGGTGCTGGGCGGCGCCCCGGTGGTGGAGGCCGCCGGGGTCGCGTACCCGGTGGAGACGGTCTGGGCCCCGCCGGCCCGGCCGGTGCGCCCGCCGCACGGGATGCGGGTGGACCCGGCGCAGCTCTCGCACGTGGCCTCGGTGGTGCGGCGGGCGCTGGCGGAACGCTCCGGTGACGTCCTGTGCTTCCTGCCCGGCGTCGGGGAGATCGCCCGGGTCGCCGGGCAGCTCGCCGGGGTGGACGCGCAGGTGCTCCAGGTGCACGGCCGGGCCCCGGCGGCCGTGCAGGACGCGGCGCTGACGGCTTCGGAGCACCGCCGGGTGATCCTGGCGACGGCGGTCGCGGAGTCGAGCCTGACCGTGCCGGGGGTACGGGTGGTCGTGGACTCCGGGCTGGCCCGCGAGCCCCGGGTCGACCACGCGCGGGGGCTGGGCGCGCTGGCGACCGTACGGGCGTCCCGCGCGGCCGGGCGCCAGCGGGCGGGACGCGCGGGACGCGAGGCGCCGGGCGCGGTGTACCGCTGCTGGACCGAGGCGGAGGACTCCCGCCTCCCCTCCTTCCCCGCGCCCGAGATCCGCGTCGCCGACCTGGCGCAGTTCGCCCTGCAGGCCGCCTGCTGGGGCGACCCGGACGCGTCCGGGCTGGCGCTGCTGGACCCGCCTCCGGCGGGGGCGATGGCCGCGGCGCGCGAGGTGCTGCTCGCGGTGGGAGCGGTGGACGCGGCCGGGCGGCCGACGCCGCGGGGCCTGCGGATGTCCCGGCTGGGGCTCCACCCGCGGCTCGCCCGGGCCCTGCTGGACGGCTCGGCGGCCCTCGGAGTCCGCCGGGCGGCCGAGGTGGTGGCCCTGCTCAGCGAGGAGCCGCCGCGGGAGTACGGGGACGACCTGGCGGGAGCCTGGCGCGCGGCGCGGCGGGGCGGCGACGCCTACGCGTCCCGCTGGCGGGCGGAGGCCGGACGCCTGCGGCGCGCCGGGTCCCCTGCGGAGAGCACCACCGGAACCCCCGCGGGCAGCACCGACACCCCTGCGGGGGGCACCGAAACTCCCGCGGGGCGACCCGGGGCCCCTGCGGGGAGCGCCGGTACCCGCGTGGGGAGGGCCGGAACCTCCGCGAGCAGCGCCGGGGCCCCCGCGGGGCGATTCGGGGCCCCTGCCGAGCACAGCGGAAACCCCGCGAACAGCGCCGGAACCGCCGGGAGGGCCGGAACCTCCGCGAGCAGCGCCGGGGCCCCCGCGGGGCGGCTCGGAAACCAGGCGGGGCGACCCGGGGTCCCTGCGGAACACCCCGCGGACACCGCCGATGCCCCTGCGGGGAGCGCCGGGGGCTCTGCGGCGTGGGGCGGGAGCCCTGGTGGGGGTGTCGGGGGGAGGGAGTGGGGCGATGACGCCGCCGCCGGGCTCGTCGCGGCGTTGGCGTTTCCCGAGCGCGCCGCCAGGGCGAAGGGGGAGGGGGCGTTCCTGATGGCCTCCGGGACCGGCGCCGAACTCGGCGAGGGGTCGCGGCTGCGCAGCGCGGCCTGGCTCGCGGTGGCGGTCGCCGACCGGGCTCCGCACTCGGCCTCCGCACGCGTCCGGCTGGCCGCGGTCATCGACGAGTCCACCGCCCGGCTCGCCGCGGGCCACCTCCGTTCGGACACCGAGGAGGTCCGCTGGGAGGGCGGGGAGCTGATCGCGCGCGCCGCCGAGCGGCTCGGGGCGATCGAGCTGGCCGTCCGCCCGCTGCGCGACCCCGACCGCGCGCTCGTACGGGCCGCCCTGCTCGACGGGCTGCGGGCCGAGGGCCTCGGACTGCTGCGCTGGTCCCCGGACGCGCAGGCGCTCCGGGCCCGGCTGGGCTTCCTGCACCGCACGCTCGGCGGAGCGTGGCCCGACGTGGCGGACGACGCGGCGCTGTTGGACCGTGCCGACGACTGGCTGGAGCCGGAGCTGTCCCGGGCCCGGCGCCGTGCGGACCTCGGCCGGATCGACGGCGGGCAGGCGCTGAACCGGCTGCTGCCCTGGGCCACCGGGGAGGCCGCCCGGCTGGACGAGCTGGCCCCGGAGCGGATCGAGGTGCCCAGCGGCTCCCGCGTCAGGGTGGACTACTCCGGGGAGCAGCCGGTGCTCGCCGTGAAGCTCCAGGAGCTGTTCGGGCTGGCCGAGACGCCCCGGGTGGCGGGGGTGCCCGTACTGGTCCACCTGCTGTCCCCCGCCGGGCGGCCCGCGGCGGTCACCGCCGACCTGGCGTCGTTCTGGCGGGGCGGCTACCGCGCCGTCCGCGCCGAGCTGCGCGGCCGCTATCCCAAGCACCCGTGGCCGGAGGACCCGGCGACCGCCGAGCCCACCCGGCACACCAACTCCCGGCTCAGGCGCTGAACGCGCCCGCCCCGTCCGCCGGGCCAGCCGCGCCCGCCCGGTCCGACCCGTCCCCCCGGTCCGACCCGTCCGCCGGCCGGCGCCTCCCCCGCGCCTCCAGCCACAGGGCCAGGGCGAGGAGCGCGGACCCGCCGACGGCCAGGCCGGCCGGGGCGTAGGTGTGGAGCGCGAGGACCTTCGCACGGTTCGACTTCACCAGGTCGACGGTGTGGTCGCTGTAGTCCTCGCGCATCTTCACGTGCCCGGCGAACGCGGTGAGCCTGCCCTCCGGGGCACTCGCCGCGAACCCGGCGCGCATCTCCTGCTGGATCTCCTGCTCGGCGTTGACGGGTGCCCCGGTCACCGGGTCGACCCAGAACATGGCCTTGGTCGTGTACCAGAGGCTGGTGCCGGTGGTCTGCTCCAGCGTCGTCGGGTCGATCCCCTCGATCGGCATCTTCTTCGGCATGGCGACCTTGGTCCACGGGACGGTCTGCTCGAAGTAGTAGACGTCCATGCCCTTGAACGTGCGGGGTCCGACGTAGTGGATCGGTGACGAGGTACGGGTCTGCGCGTCGAAGTAGAGGTAGTCGCGCGGTTCGGTGAAGAACGGCCACTTGAACTCGATGCCCTCGCGCCTGACGGCGTCGCCGTCGACCATCTCGCCGGTGGCGTGCACCGGGTCCTGGGTGTGGGCGTCGAAGATGTAGCGCTCGGGGATCTGGGAGACCATCTTCCCGTCCGGGCCGATGATGTGGGACAGCGTGTCCCAGACGACGACGTCCCGGCCCGCGCTCGCCTCGATCTCCTTCGACGCCTCCACGTTGCCCTTGAGCGTCTGGACGATCGTGACCTTGTCGACCTTCTTGGGCTTCATGCCGTCGAAGTAGTCGATGAGGGTGGCGTCCTTCGCCTCCAGGACCACCTCCTGGTACTGGTTCGGCGGGATCTTCGCGAGCCGGGGGTACGCGTACCAGCGCAGCAGCGGTGCGAGGGCCGCGCAGAAGACGGCCAGGGCCAGCAGGACAAGGCTCGCTCTGCGTCGCATCGCCGGGCCCTCCTCTACTTTCCGGGCGCGGGGGGCGCGGTGGTGAGCAGGGGCTTGGGAGAGGTCTTGCCCTCGGGCGCCCCGAGCGCCGTGACGGCGAGTACGAGGAGCACCGCGAGGGCGAGCCCGCTGGCGGCGGCGATGAACGGTCGCATGCCGGGCCTCCGGTATCTGATGGGGCGTCAGGGCGGAGGCACCGTAGCAATGCGGGGGCGAGATGAGAACCGTTCGACTACGGGGTTTCCCGGGGGGCGGCCGTCGCCGTGGAGGAGGCGGTCGGAAATGCCGTGGGACCGGACTCCGGGGAGGCGGCGCCCTTCGGCGTCGGGGTCGGGGTCGGCGACGGCGCGGGCGTGGCCTTGGGGGGCGCGGTGGGGGTGCCCTTCGGGGTCGTGGTGGGGGTCGGGGTCGGCGTGGGGGTGGGGGTCGGGGTCGGCGTGGGCTTCGGGGTGGGGGTGGGCTTCGGGGTTGGGGTGGGCGTGGGCTTCGGGGTCGGAGTCGGGACCGGGGACGGCGTGGGCGTCGGGACCGGGGGCGGCGTCGGCTTCGGGTCCGGCGTCGGCTTCGGGGGAGGCGCGGGGACGGGCGCCGGCTTCGGGTCCCGTCCCGGCTTCGGCTGTGCGGCCGCCGCCGGGCCCGTCCCGGCGCCCGTGCCGTCCGGGACCTCGTGCGTCCCCTTCAGGTAGTACGCGAACCAGGACCGCACCGTCCGCAGGTACTCCGTGGACTGGTTGTACGAGAGCACCGCCCGGTCCAGGTCGGCGTCCATGCGCAGGTCCCGGCTGCCCGCGCACAGGTACCGCCCGGCGGCGAGGGCCGCGTCGTGCACGTTGTTCGGGTTGCGGCGGCCGTCGCCGTCCGCGTCCTGGCCCCAGGCCGCCCAGGTGGAGGGGATGAACTGCATCGGGCCGACCGCCCGGTCGTAGCGGGTGTCGCCGTCGTACGCGCCGCCGTCCGTGTCGGAGATGTTCGCGAAGCCGTTGCCGTCGAGCACCGGTCCCAGGATCGGCGTCAGCGTGGTCCCGGCCGCGTCCACCCGGCCGCCCCGCGCCTGGCCCGACTCGACCTTGCCGATCGCCGCGAGCAGGTGCCAGCGCAGGCCGCACCCCGGGTCGCTCCTGCCCACCGTGCGCTCCGCGTTCCGGTAGGCGGCGAGCACGCTCGCCGGTATGCCCTGCGCTCCCTCGCCCGCGCCCGTCGCCACCGGTACGGTGCGCGGTCCCGTTCCGGCCGCCGGCTGCCCGGGCTGCTGCGCCTGCTGCGGCGGCGAGACCGGCGGTGCGGCGGAGAGCGGCTCGGGGCCGGCCGCCGGCGGCAGTTCGGTGGAGTAGGCGGAGTCCCCGCCGGGAGCCGCCTCCAGGGCCGGCCGCGCGCCGTCCTCCCCGACCGCGGCGATCCGGTCCGCGCGCCCGGCCCCCGGCCCCTGGGAGGCGGTCACCGCGGCGACCACCAGTGCGGAGACCAGGGCGGCGGCGCCGCCCCTGCGCAGCCTGCGTCCGATTATTCGAGCCGACATGAGCCGGACCCCTCCCCCTCGATGTGCGCGTGACCCTACGTCAGCTCGCTGCAGAGGGCACGCACCGTGGTGGGGACTTCACCAGATCCCCACGTCCGGGCGCAGGTCGCGCATACTGTCCGGACGCTCCGGGCGCCCCGGCCCGAGGTGGGGGACGGGGACCGGCGGGCCACCCGCCGGCCGTCACCGCAGTCCGCCGCCGTCCTCGGCGGCGGCCTCCGCCACCGACCCGCCGAACACCGCCGACACCGCTCACCCACCCCGGTGGCCGAACACCGCTCGCCGAACACCAGGAGAGGCCTCATGCCGTTCACCCTCAGCCACGCGGCGGCCGTCCTGCCGGCCGTCCGCCGGACCGGCCGGGCGCGCGGACCCCTGGTGGCGTCGGCGCTGGTCCTCGGCTCGTTCGCGCCGGACACCTTCTACTTCGCGGACGCGGTCGTCGAGGGGGTGATGCCGTACGGCGCCTTCACCCACTCGCTGCCGGGCGTGCTCACCGCGGACGCCCTGCTCACCGCCGCCCTCGTGGCGTGCTGGCTGCTGCTGCGCGAGCCGCTGATCGCGCTCCTCCCCCGCCGCCGACGGGGCAGGGCGCACGCCTTCCTGCGGGGCGAGCACTGGCGCGGGCGCCGACTGCCCGCTCTCGCGCTCTGGTTCTACCTCTCGGCGGTCGCCGGATCCCTCACCCATGTGGTGTGGGACAGCTTCACCCACCTGGACCGGTGGGGTACGAACGCACTGCCGCGGCTCGGCGAGCCGGTCGCCTTCGGCCTTCCCCTCTACTCGTACCTGCAGTACGGCAGTTCGGCGGTCGCGGCCTGCGCCCTCATCTGGTTCACGGTGACCGCCCTGCGCCGGCTGCCGGACCGGGCCGCCCCGCCGTCCGTACCGGTGCTGACCCGTGCCGAGGTCCTGGCCGCACTCGGGCTGGTCGTGGTGTGCGTGGCAGCCGGGGTCACGGCGCGCGTGCTCCGCTTCTTCACCTTCTACGACCGGATCCGCTCCCCGCTCGACATCATCCCGACCGTCTGCTTCGGCGCGGGCGGCGGCCTCGCCGTGGCCCTGGTGCTGTACGGAACCCTCGTACGGATCCGCCACCGCCACCGCCGCGGCCAGGACCGCTCCCGTACCCCGATCGACGCGGACGCGGACGCGGACGAAGAGGCGGACGCCGGTACGCGAACGCCCGCCCCCACCGTGTAGCGGGGACGGGCGCTCCGGCGGCGGCCCGCTTCAGTGCGCGGCGGACTCCCAGTCGGTGCCCACGCCCACCGACACGTCCAGCGCGGCGCGCAGGTCGACGGCGGCGCCCATCTCACGGCGCACCAGCTCCTCGACCTGCTTGCGCTCGCCCGGGGCGATCTCCAGCACGATTTCGTCGTGGACCTGGAGCAGCATCCGCGACTTCAGCCCGGCCTCGGTGATCGCCTTGTCGACGCGGAGCATGGCGACCTTGACGATGTCGGCCGCGGTGCCCTGGATCGGGGCGTTGAGCGCCATGCGCTCGGCGGCCTCGCGGCGCTGGCGGTTGTCGCTGTTGAGGTCGGGCAGGTAGCGGCGGCGGCCGAAGACCGTCGCCGTGTACCCGGTCGCGCGGGCCTCGTCGACCACGCGCTGGAGGTATGCGCGCACGCCGCCGAAACGCTCGAAGAACGTCTCCATCAGACCGCGTGCCTCGGCGGGCTCGATGTTGAGCTGCTGGGCGAGTCCGAAGGCGGAGAGTCCGTACGCGAGGCCGTACGACATGGCCTTGATCTTGCGGCGCATCTCGGCGTCGACCTGGGACCGCTCCACCCCGAACACCTGGGAGGCGACGGTGGTGTGCAGGTCCTCGCCGGTCGCGAAGGCCTCGATCAGGCCGGCGTCCTCGGAGAGGTGCGCCATGACGCGCAGCTCGATCTGGCTGTAGTCGGCGGTCATGAGGGACTCGAAGCCCTCGCCGACGACGAACCCGCGGCGGATGGCGCGCCCCTCGTCGGTGCGCACCGGCACGTTCTGCAGGTTGGGGTCGGTGGACGACAGGCGTCCGGTCGCGGCGACGGTCTGGCTGAAGCTGGTGTGCACCCGGCCGTCGGTGGCGATCGTCTTGACCAGGCCCTCGACGGTGACCCGCAGCTTGGCCTGCTCCCGGTGCCGCAGCATGATCACCGGGAGTTCGTGGTCGGTCTGCTTGGCCAGCCAGGCCAGCGCGTCCGCGTCCGTGGTGTAGCCGGTCTTGGTCTTCTTGGTCTTCGGCAGGTCGAGCTCGCCGAAGAAGACCTCCTGGAGCTGCTTGGGCGAGCCGAGGTTGAACTCGTGGCCGACGGCCGCGTGCGCCTCCTTCACCGCCTGCTGCACCGCCCCGGCGAACTGCTGCTCCATGGCTTCCAGGTGGTCGCGGTCGGCGGCGATGCCGGCCCGCTCCATCCGGGCGAGGAGCTCGGAGGTCGGCAGCTCCATGTCGTGGAGCAGCTCGGCGGCGCCGACCTCGGCGAGCTTGCCGGTGAAGGCATCGCCCAGGTCCAGGACGGCGCGGGCCTGCGCCATGAGCGCCTCGGCCTCGGCCGTGTCGTCGCTGCCGAAGGCCAGCTGGCCGTCGGCGGCGGCGGGCGCCAGCTCGCGGTGCAGGTATTCGTTGGACAGGGCGTCCAGGGCGAAGGACCGGCGGCCGGGCTTGACCAGGTAGGCGGCGAGCGCGGTGTCCATGACGACGCCGGCGAGGGTCCAGCCGTGCTCGGGGAAGACCCGCATCAGGCCCTTGGCGTTGTGCACGACCTTCGGTCCGGCCGCGTCGGCCGCCCAGGCGGCGAAGGCGCGCTCGTCGGCCTCGTCCACGGCGTGCGGTTCGAACCAGGCGGCCGCGCCGCCCGCCGCCGCCAGCGCGACCTCGGTGATCCTGCCCGTGCCCAGGGCCCAGCTGTCGACGGTGGCCACGCCCAGCGGCTGGCCCGCGTGGGCCGCCAGCCAGGGGGCGAGCTCGCCCGCGCCGAGCACGGAGGCGTCCAGTTCCACGCCGGGTGCCGGGGCGGGGGCCTCCTCCTCGGCGGTGCCCGGGTCCACGGCCAGCAGCCGCTCGCGCAGCGAGGCGTTGCGGATCTCCAGCACGTCCAGCACGCCGAGCATCGCGGAGCGGTCGTAGGGGACGCGGGCCAGGTCGGCGGGGGTCTTGGGCAGCTCCACGTCCTTGACCATCTCGGTCAGGACGCGGTTGAGCTTGACGGCCTCCAGGTGGTCCCGGAAGTTCTGCCCGGCCTTGCCCTTGACCTCGTCGGCCCGGTCCACCAGCTCCTTGAACGACCCGAACTGGGTGATCCACTTGGCCGCGGTCTTCTCGCCGACGCCCGGGATGCCGGGCAGGTTGTCGGACGGGTCGCCGCGCAGCGCCGCGAAGTCCGGGTACTGCAGGGGGGTGAGGCCGTACTTCTCCTCGACCTTCTCCGGGGTGAAGCGGGTCAGCTCGGAGACGCCCTTGGTGGGGTAGAGCACGGTGGTGTGCTCGGAGACCAGCTGGAAGGAGTCCCGGTCGCCCGTGACGATCAGCACGTCGAAGCCGGCGGCCTCGGCCTGGGTCGCCAGCGTCGCGATCACGTCGTCGGCCTCGAAGCCGTCCACCGCGAACCGCGGGACGTGCATCGCGTCGAGGAGCTCGCCGATCAGCTCGACCTGCCCCTTGAACTCGTCGGGCGTCTTGGAGCGGTTCGCCTTGTACTCGGGAAACTCCGTCGAGCGCCACGTCTTGCGGGACACGTCGAACGCCACCGCGAAGTGCGTGGGCGCCTCGTCGCGCAGCGTGTTCGCCAGCATGGACGCGAAGCCGTAGACGGCGTTGGTCGTCTGGCCGGTCGCCGTCGTGAAGTTCTCCGCGGGCAGCGCGAAGAACGCCCGGTACGCCAGGGAGTGCCCGTCCATGAGCATCAGGCGGGGGCGGTCCGCCGCGGTCGTCTGGTCCGTCTTCTTCGCTGCTGTCTCTGCCACGTCCCCGATCCTAGGCGCCCCCGCCGACAATTCCGGCGTCGGCCGTTTCCGCGGAGCGTGACAGGATCGGATGTGTACGCGCATACGGCTCGAAGGGGAGCGACATGGCCGCCAAGCCGCCCGCAGGTGATCCGGTACAGGACGCGCCGCAGGTCGCGCCCCCTCAGCACGCGGCCGCGGGGCTGCCCGCGGTCGGGCACACCCTGAGGATCGCGCAGCAGCAGATGGGGCTGGCCCGTACCGCCCGCACACTGCTCAAGGTCAACCAGAAGAACGGCTTCGACTGCCCGGGCTGCGCCTGGCCCGAGGGCGATCGGCGGCACACCGCCGAATTCTGCGAGAACGGCGCCAAGGCCGTCGCGGAGGAGGCCACCCTGCGCAGGGTCACCCCGGAGTTCTTCGCCGCGCACCCGCTGGCCGACCTGGCCGCCCGCTCCGGCTACTGGCTCGGGCAGCAGGGCCGGATCACCGAGCCGATGCTCCTGGAACGCGGGGCCCGCCCCGGGGAGGACGACCGGTACGAGGCAGTCTCCTGGGACCGGGCCTTCGCGATCATCGCCGAGGAGCTGCGGGCGCTCTCCTCGCCCGACGAGGCCGTCTTCTACACCTCGGGCCGCACCAGCAACGAGGCCGCGTTCCTCTTCCAGCTCTTCGTGCGCGAGTTCGGCACCAACAACCTGCCCGACTGCTCCAACATGTGCCACGAGTCCTCGGGCTCCGCGCTGAACGAGACGATCGGCGTCGGCAAGGGCAGCGTCTCCCTGGAGGACCTCCACCAGGCCGACCTGATCATCGTCGCCGGACAGAACCCGGGCACCAACCACCCGCGCATGCTCGCGGCCCTGGAGCAGGCCAAGTCCGCCGGCGCGAAGATCATTTCGGTGAATCCGCTGCCCGAGGCCGGCATGGAGCGGTTCAAGAACCCGCAGACCCCCCTCGGCATGCTCAGGGGCACCGCCCTCAACGACCTGTTCCTGCAGATCCGCATCGGCGGCGACCAGGCCCTCTTCCGGCTCCTCAACAAGCTGGTCGTCGAGGCGGACGGCGCCACCGACGAGGCCTTCATCCGCGAACACACCCACGGCTACGAGGAGTTCGCCGCGGCGGCCGAGGCCGCCGACTGGGACGAGACCCTCGCCGCGACCGGGCTGACCCGCCCCGAGATCGAACGCGCCCTGGAGATGGTCCTCGCCTCCGAGCGCACCATCGTCTGCTGGGCCATGGGCCTCACCCAGCACAAGCACGCCGTCGCCACCATCCGCGAAGTGGTCAACTTCCTGCTGCTGCGCGGCAACATCGGCCGGCCCGGCGCCGGCGTCTGCCCCGTCCGCGGCCACTCCAACGTCCAGGGCGACCGCACCATGGGGATCTTCGAGCGCCCCGCTCCCGCCTTCCTCGACGCCCTCGACCGCGAGTTCGGCATCACCTCGCCGCGCACCCACGGCTTCGACGTGGTCCGCTCGATCCAGGCCCTGCGCGACGGCGAGGCCAAGGTCTTCTTCGCCATGGGCGGCAACTTCGTCGGCGCCTCCCCCGACACCGAGGTCACCGAGGCCGCGATCCGTCGCGCCTCGCTGACCGTGCACGTCTCCACCAAGCTCAACCGCTCCCACGCGGTCACCGGCCGGCGCGCCCTGATCCTGCCCACCCTCGGCCGCACCGACAAGGACGTCCAGGCCTCCGGCAAGCAGTTCGTGACCGTCGAGGACTCCATGGGCATGGTCCACGCCTCCCGCGGCAACCTCGCCCCCGCGGGCCCGCACCTGCTGTCGGAGCCCGCGATCGTGGCCCGGATGGCGCGCGCCGTGCTCGGGGACGACTCGCGGACCCCCTGGGAGGAGTTCGAGCGCGACTACGCGGCCGTCCGCGACCGGATCGCGCGCGTGGTCCCCGGCTTCGAGGACTTCAACGCCCGCGCCGCCCGCCCGGGCGGCTTCCGGCTCCCGCACGCCCCCCGCGACGAGCGCCGCTTCCCCACCGCGACCGGGAAGGCGAACTTCACCGCCGCGCCCGTGGAGTACCCGCGGGTCCCGGCGGGACGGCTGCTCCTGCAGACCCTGCGCAGCCACGACCAGTACAACACCACGATCTACGGGCTCGACGACCGCTACCGGGGGATCACCGGCGGCCGCCGCGTGGTCATGGTCAACCCCGCCGACGCGGCCGAGCTCGGCCTGGCCGACGGCTCGTACACCGACCTGGTGAGCGAGTGGAGGGACGGGGTGGAGCGGCGCGCGCCCGGATTCCGCGTCGTGCACTACCCGACCGCGCGGGGCTGCGCGGCCGCCTACTACCCCGAGACCAACGTGCTGGTCCCCCTCGACTCCACGGCGGACACCAGCAATACCCCGGCGAGCAAGTCCGTCGTCGTGCGCTTCGAACCGGCCTGATAGAACGACTCCAGGACAAGATGGTTAACGATCGTTGACGAACGGAGCCGGCCCATGGGCGAGCAGCAGACCGTGAAGTTCCCGCAGGAGGTACTCGACGAGTACGCGGCCCTGGGCATCGACCTGCCCGCGCTGTTCTCGGCGGGCGATCTCGGTCGGCGCATGGACATCCGCATCCTGGAGGCCTCGGCCGAGCGCGTGGTGGCCACGATGCCCGTGGAGGGCAACACCCAGCCGTACGGGCTGCTGCACGGCGGCGCCTCGGCCGTGCTCGCCGAAACCCTCGGCTCCGTCGGCGCCATGATGCACGGCGGCATCGACAAGATCGCCGTCGGCGTCGACCTGAACTGCACCCACCACCGCGGCGCCCGGTCCGGCCTGGTCACCGGGGTCGCCACCCCCGTCCACCGGGGCCGCTCCACCGCCACCTACGAGATCGTCATCAGCGACGAACAGGACCGCCGCGTCTGCACCGCCCGGCTGACCTGCCTGCTGCGCGACGCAAACCCGCAACACCCCGGCAACGCTTGACCGTTGTCAGTGCCCGACGGCCGGTCTAGCGTGCCTCGCATGGGTACGGGACCGGCGCCGGCGAGCGCCCGGACGGCGGCCGCGGCGGCGGCCCTGGCCGCCGCGCTCGCCGCGGGCTGCTCCGGCGGCGGCGCACCGGCCGCCCCCGCCGGGTCGGCCGCCCCCGGCGCACCGACCGCCCCCCGCGCGCCCGCCCCGCGCACCACCTCCCCGCAGGAGCTGTGCGCCCGCCTGATCGGCCACTGGAGCGGCGTCCTCCTCGACGCCGGCGAGGGCCGGGACTCCGTCGGGCTCGACTACCAGGCCATGGGCCTGTCCGGTGCCCAGAACGACATCCTGCGGGCGGTCGTCTCCGCCGCCCGGGCCGAGGAACGCACCGCGGGCCGCGCCGCCGGCCGCGCGCTCGCCGCCCGGGAGGCCGAGCTGCGCTGCGCCGAGCGGCACCGCTCGGGCCCCGCGACCGACGGCCCGTGGCAGTGAGCCGCCGCCCGACTCCGGCGGGCGGCCCCCCGTGAGCGGCATCGGCCCCGTGGAGCCCGGCGAGGCCACCACGGGACTCGAACTCCCGCCCGCCCGGACCCGACCGCTCCCGGCCTGGGCGCTCCGGGCGTCACGGTACCGCCGCGCCCTGTCGGCGGCGGCCGTGGCGGCCGCCCTCGCCGCGGGCGGCGGCCACCTCTACGCCGCCCGGCCCCGGCCGCCCGTACCGCCCGAGCCTCCCGCCCCCTCGCAGGTGGTCTCCTTCGCGTACGGGCACCCGGTGGACCCCGCGGGCGCCGGGGACGCCTTCGCCTTCACCGTGCGTGTGCGCACGGCCTCGGGGCCGCCGGTGGCCGTCGAGTCGATCGGCCAGCCGTCCCGGGCGCTGACCGTCGCGTTCCGGCCGGATCCGCCGGTCGTCGTCCCGGCCGACGAGACGCGGGAGATCGTCGTCGAGATTCGGGCCATCGACTGCGTGCATGTAGCACGGAATTCAGGGCTTCCCTTTCTTGAGGTAACTCTGAGCAATCAACGCCGGAAAGAAGTGCACGGATACATCCTGGGTGACCGTTATGCGCGCGATCTCTCCACCGCTCTGACCAGGGCGTGTCCCGAAAATCGAGACGGAGCGACCCCGCAGGCGTCATGACCGAAACCCTTGAGACTCCTGCCCTGTCAGGACTCAAACGCCCGGACAGTCCTGCCGCATCTCAGCATGCGGACAAGACGAACCGACCGGAATTCCCCCGTTCCACCCCCAGAGATCCGCTATGCATTACGCTGTGGCATAACAAGAGAGTCACATCATTGGCCTGAGCCCTCCATATCGGCCTATCGGCCGCCTAGAGTCACGGCCAGTCACCGCGACCGCCGGATTCACTTCAGTTCGGTTCCCCGCGTAACGACTCGGCGCGTCCCAGGGGGGACGCCGTTGCCTGGAAAGGACTGATCGTGCGTCATCGTTCGCTCATTGCCGTGACGGCCGCGCTTGCCGCGGGTGCCCTCACTCTCACCGCCTGTGGTTCGCGCGACGACAAGGCTGGTAACGACGCCGGCGGCGGCGACACCACGGTCGTCATCGGTGTCGACGCCCCGCTCACGGGCGACCTGTCGGCCCTCGGCCTCGGCATCAAGAACTCGGCCGACCTCGCCGCCCGCACGGCCAACGAGAAGAAGTACGTCAAGGGCGTCACCTTCAAGATCGAGGCCCTCGACGACCAGGCGCAGGCCTCCTCCGGCCAGCAGAACGCCACCAAGCTCACGGCCAACAAGGACGTGCTCGGTGTCGTCGGCCCCCTGAACTCCTCGGTCTCCGAGTCCATGCAGAAGGTCTTCGACGACGCCAAGCTCGCCCAGATATCCCCGGCGAACACCAGCCCCTCCCTCTCCCAGGGCCCCAAGTGGGCGGCCGGCGAGAAGGTCCGCACCTACAAGAGCTACTTCCGCACCGCGACCACGGACGCCATCCAGGGCCCCTTCGCGGCGCAGTACCTCTTCAACAAGGCGGGCAAGAAGAAGGTCTTCATCATCGATGACAAGAAGACCTACGGCGCAGGCCTCGCCAACACCTTCAAGGGCGAGTTCACCAAGCTCGGCGGCGCCGTCGCCGGCGAGGGCCACATCGACCCGGAGAGCAAGGACTTCTCCGCGATCGTGACCCAGGTCAAGAGCTCCGGCGCCGACGTCGTCTACTACGGCGGCGAGTACCCCGCGGCCGGCCCGCTCAGCAAGCAGATCAAGGCCTCCGGCGCCACCATCCCGCTGGTCGGCGGCGACGGCATCTACGACAAGAAGTACGTCGAGCTGGCGGGCGGCGCAGGCGCCGCCGGCGACCTCGCCACCTCGGTCGGCGCCCCCGTCGAGACCCTCCCCTCCGCCAAGGACTTCGTCGCCAACTACGAGAAGGCCGGGTTCAAGGACCCGTTCGCCGCATACGGCGGCTACTCGTACGACTCCGCCTGGGCCGTCATCGAGGCCGTCAAGAAGGTCGTCGACGCCAACAACGGCAAGCTCCCCTCGGACGCCCGCGCCAAGGTCCTCGAAGCCGTCCAGGGCGTCTCCTTCGACGGTGTGACCGGCAAGGTCTCCTTCGACGAGTTCGGCGACGCCACCAACAAGCAGCTCACGGTCTACAAGGTCGAGGGCAACGACTGGAAGTCCGTCGAGTCCGGCACCTACGCCGGCTGACCTCCCACCGGCTAGCCCGCTAGCCCCTCACCCCTCACCTGCCGCGCGGGGCGCGCAACACAAGCGCCCCGCGCGGTGTCACATCCGTCGAAAGACTCGGAGGACCTGCGGTGCACGAACTGCCGCAACAGCTGGTCAACGGCCTGCTACTGGGATCCATGTACGGGCTCGTCGCCATCGGCTACACGATGGTCTATGGCATTGTCCAGCTCATCAACTTCGCCCACGGCGAGATCTTCATGACCGGTGGGTTCGGAGCCCTCACGGTCTGGCTGATGCTCCCCGGCGGCACCACCATGTGGGTCGCGCTGCCCCTCATGCTCATAGGCGCGATCATCGTCGCCACCCTCATAGCCGTCGGAGCGGAACGATTCGCCTACCGACCGCTGCGCAGCGCACCCCGCCTCGCACCGCTCATCACCGCCATCGGCCTCTCCATCGTCCTCCAGCAGGCGGTATGGGCCTGGTACCCGGACGCGCGGTCCTCCATCGTCTTCCCCGAAATCCCCGGTGGCCCCTTCCACCTCGGCAGCATCACCATCCAGACCGGTGACGTCTTCCTCCTGATCGCCGCCCCCATCTCCATGGCCTTCCTCGGCTTCTTCGTCAAGAAGACCCGCACCGGCCGCGGCATGCAGGCAACGGCCCAGGACCCCGACACCGCGAAGCTCATGGGCATCAACACCGACCGCATCATCACGGTCGCCTTCGCCCTCGGCGCCGCGTTCGCCGCCGTCGGAGCCGTCGCCTACGGCCTCAAGTACGGCGAAGTCAACTACCGCATGGGCTTCATCCTCGGCCTCAAGGCCTTCACCGCCGCCGTCCTCGGCGGAATCGGGAACATCTACGGCGCCATGATCGGCGGACTGGTCCTCGGCCTCGCCGAGACCCTCACCACCGCCTACATCGCCGACGTCCCCGGCATGAGCCAGCTCGGCGGCCAGTCCTGGGGCAACACCTGGGCGTTCGTACTCCTCATCCTCGTGCTCCTCTTCCGGCCGCAGGGCCTGCTGGGTGAGCGCGTGGCGGACAGGGCGTGAGAACCATGACGACCAACACCGCAGAAACCGCGGACACCGTGACGACCACCCCCTCCCCCCGGGGCTTCATCGCCCTCCCCGAGAAGACGGGACGCGCCCTCGCCACCGCCGGCGGCGCCCTCACGATCATCTCCTGCTTCCTCTCCTGGACCTGGACCTCCGCGTTCCCCGGCGACCTCACCGTCTACGGGTACCCCGGCGGCCTCCAGTGGCTCGTCATGGTCGGCGGCATCCTCACCACCCTCTTCGGCCTCGCCTCCTACGGCATCAAGGGCCTCGGCTGGCTCACCCCGGCCGGCGCCGACGCGGCACTCAAGCTCGCCGCCGGCGCCGCCTTCGCCACCGCCTGGTACACGATCATCGCGATCACCACGGCACTCGGCGGCATCGTCAACCTGGAGCCCGGCGGCTACGTCGTCGCCGCGGCCACCCTCATCGCCCTCATCGGCGCCCTCGCGCTCCCCTTCGAACACCCCGTGCTCGAAGGACCCGACCCGGACGACACCGCCTGGGAACAGCGCAAGCACCACCTGTCCAACCGCTGGACGACCGTCAAGGCCGCCCTCGCCACCGGCACCCCCCGCCCGGCCCGCGCCCTCCCGGCACCCGTCGAGATCCTCCTGATCGCGGCCGTCCTCGCGCTCGCCCTCGCCGTCTTCACCTACGGCATCACCACGCCGTACCAGGAACTCTTCATCGGCTTCCTGATCACCGCCGGATTCGGCTTCGGCGCCCTCAACAAGGCCGGCCTGGTGGCCCGCTTCACCGCCCTCACCAACAAGCACCGCAACGTCGCCCTCGTCGGCGCCTTCGCGGCCGCCGCGGTCTTCCCCCTCACCCAGACCGACGACCAGTACGCGACCCTCGGCGTCAACATCCTCATCTTCGCCACCGTCGCCCTCGGCCTGAACATCGTCGTCGGCCTCACCGGCCTCCTCGACCTCGGCTACGTCGCCTTCCTCGGCGTCGGCGCCTACACCGCGGCCCTGGTCTCCGGCTCCCCCAACTCACCCTTCGGCGTGCACTTCCCCTTCTGGGCCGCACTCCTCGTCGGCGCCGCCGCATCGATGATCTTCGGTGTCCTCATCGGCGCCCCCACCCTGCGCCTGCGCGGCGACTACCTGGCCATCGTCACCCTCGGCTTCGGAGAGATCTTCCGGATCTCGATGAACAACCTCGACGGCGTCTCCGGCCCGGACATCACCAACGGCCCCAACGGCATCGCCGGCATCCCCAACGTCGACCTCTTCGGATTCGACTTCGGAGCCAGCCACACCATCGCCGGATTCACCATCGGCCGCTTCGCCAACTACTTCCTGCTGATGCTCCTGATCACCCTCATCGTGGTCCTGGTCTTCCGCAGGAGCGCCGAATCCCGCATCGGCCGCGCCTGGGTCGCCATCCGCGAGGACGAGACCGCCGCCGAAGCCATGGGCATCAACGGCTTCCGCGTCAAGCTCATCGCCTTCGCCCTCGGCGCCACCCTCGCCGGCCTCGCCGGCGCCGTACAGGCCCACGTGAACTACACCGTCACCCCGGACCAGTACGTCTTCGCCAACGCCGTCCCCCCGAACTCCGCGTTCCTGCTCGCCGCGGTCGTCCTCGGCGGCATGGGCACCATCTCCGGACCCCTCGTCGGCGGCGCCCTGCTCTTCATGATCCCCAACAAGCTCCAGTTCCTGGGCGAGTACCAGCTCCTCGTCTTCGGCATCGCGCTCGTCATCCTGATGCGCCTGCGCCCCGAAGGCCTCATCCCCAACCGGCGCAACCAGCTCGAACTCCACAAGGACCTCGAAGCGCCCACAGTCCTCGGCAAGACAGGGGCCTGATCCATGACAACCACCACGACCGAGACGGTCCTGGACGCCCGCGGCGTCACGATGCGCTTCGGCGGCCTCACCGCCGTCAAGAACGTCGACCTGACCGTGCGCAGCGGCGAGATCGTCGGCCTCATCGGACCCAACGGCGCCGGCAAGACCACCTTCTTCAACTGCCTCACCGGCCTCTACATCCCCACCGAGGGCGAAGTCCGGTACAAGGGCACGGTCCTGCCCCCCAAGTCCTACAAGGTCACCGCGGCCGGCATCGCCCGCACCTTCCAGAACATCCGTCTCTTCAACAACATGACGGTCCTGGAAAACGTTCTCGTCGGCCGCCACACCCGCACCCGCGAAGGCCTCTGGTCCGCCCTCCTGCGCCTCCCCAGCTTCGGCCGCGAAGAAGCCGCGAGCCGCGAGAGGGCCATGGAGCTCCTCGAGTTCATCGGGCTGGCCCACAAGGCCGAGCACCTCGCCCGCAACCTCCCCTACGGCGAGCAGCGCAAGCTGGAGATCGCCCGCGCGCTCGCCAGCGACCCGGGCCTCATCCTCCTGGACGAGCCCACCGCCGGCATGAACCCGCAGGAGACCCGGACCACCGAGGAACTCATCTTCGCGATCCGGGACCAGGGCATCGCCGTCCTCGTCATCGAGCACGACATGCGCTTCATCTTCAACCTCTGCGACCGGGTGGCCTGCCTCGTCCAGGGCGAGAAGCTCATCGAAGGCACCGCGGCAGAGGTCCAGGGCGACGAGCGCGTCATCGCCGCCTACCTCGGCGAGCCCTTCGAGGGCGCCCCCGGCGCCGAAGAAATCGCGGAGGTCGAGGCCGCCGAGGCGCACAGCACCACCAGCACGGACGGAGAAGCCCAGTGACCGCACTCCTCGAGGTCGAGGACCTCCGCGTCGCCTACGGCAAGATCGAGGCCGTCAAGGGCATCTCCTTCAGCGTCGAGGCCGGCCAGGTCGTCACCCTCATCGGCACCAACGGCGCGGGCAAGACCACGACCCTGCGCACCCTGTCCGGACTGATCAAGCCGCGCGGCGGCCAGATCAAGTTCCAGGGCAAGTCGCTGAAGAAGGTCCAGGCGCACGACATCGTCTCGCTCGGGCTCGCCCACTCCCCCGAGGGACGGCACATCTTCCCGCGCATGACGATCGAGGACAACCTCCTCCTCGGCGCCTTCCTGCGCAGCGACAAGGACGGCATCCAGAAGGACGTCCAGCGCGCCTACGACCTCTTCCCGATCCTGGGAGAGCGGCGCAAGCAGGCCGCCGGAACCCTCTCGGGCGGCGAGCAGCAGATGCTGGCCATGGGCCGCGCGCTCATGTCCCGGCCCAAGCTGCTCATGCTGGACGAACCGTCCATGGGCCTTTCGCCGATCATGATGCAGAAGATCATGGCGACGATCTCCGAGCTCAAGGCGGCCGGCACCACGATCCTGCTGGTCGAGCAGAACGCCCAGGCGGCGCTCTCGCTCGCCGACCAGGGCCACGTCATGGAGATCGGCAAGATCGTCCTGTCGGGCCCCGGCCGCGAGCTCCTGGTCAACGAGGACGTCCGCAAGGCGTACCTCGGCGAGGACTGACACACCTGGCTCCACGCACACGTGAGGCCCGCCTCCCCTCGGGGGGAGGCGGGCCTCACGTACGTGCCGGGGGGCCCGGGGCCGTCAGCCCTTGGCGGCGTTCTTCTTCTCCTCGGCGTCCTCGATGACCGCCTCGGCGACCTGCTGCATGGACATGCGGCGGTCCATGGAGGTCTTCTGGATCCAGCGGAAGGCGGCGGGCTCGGAGAGGCCGTACTGCGTCTGCAGGATGCTCTTGGCCCGGTCGACGAGCTTGCGGGTCTCCAGCCGGAGGGAGAGGTCGGCGACCTCCTTCTCCAGCGCCTTCAGCTCGGCGAAGCGGGACACGGCCATCTCGATGGCCGGGACCACGTCGCTCTTGCTGAACGGCTTCACCAGGTACGCCATGGCACCGGCGTCACGGGCGCGCTCGACGAGGTCGCGCTGCGAGAAGGCGGTGAGCATGAGCACGGGGGCGATGGACTCCTCCGCGATCTTCTCGGCGGCGGAGATGCCGTCCAGGACGGGCATCTTCACGTCGAGGATGACGAGGTCGGGGCGGTGCTCGCGGGCGAGCTCCACGGCCGTCTGCCCGTCGCCGGCCTCACCGACGACCGCGTACCCCTCCTCCTCGAGCATCTCCTTGAGGTCGAGACGGATGAGCGCCTCGTCCTCGGCGATGACGACGCGGGTCGTCAGCGGCGGAACGTGCGACTGGTCGGCGTCGGGGGCGGGCGTCGACTCGTGCTCGGCGGTCACGGGGGCTCCTTGATGCGGGGCAGCACTGCTCCCCCGAGCCTACCTAGCTGCGGTAAGGTGGAGTCCCAGCGGGTCGGGTCATACCTTCGATTCGCGGGGCCCCGGTAGCCCAATTGGCAGCAGGCAATGGATTCAA
This sequence comes from Streptomyces sp. NPDC058674, assembly GCF_042716505.1. NCBI lineage: Bacteria > Bacillati > Actinomycetota > Actinomycetes > Kitasatosporales > Streptomycetaceae > Streptomyces > Streptomyces sp. NPDC058674. Next base: position 92,324 of record NZ_JBHXSC010000010.1, on the reverse strand, counting down.
AACCCATACAGTGTCGGTTCGAGTCCGACCCGGGGCACTTTTCCTTCCGTTCCAAGGTCACGTTGCGGTAATTGATCTCCCCCTTTCGGGGGAATCCACGGAAACCAGCCCGCGCTCCCGAGCGACCTTGCGTGATCCATTCCGACGGATGCCGGACCACGAACCGGACGACCCGCCTCGTCGGCGGTGTGCGCAAGCGGTACGAGTACCCCCGGTACTTCTTCACCAACAAGTCGGACGACATCACCGGTCTCCTGACCGCCACCCTGGACCGCCTCGGCGTCGAGTGGAAGCGGGCGAACGCCTGCGCCGTCTCGATCGCGCGGAAGGACTCCGTGGCCCTCATGGACGCCCACATCGGGCCGAAGCACTGACCCGGGATATTGATGTGCGGGCCATCCATCGTGGCCGTAGAGTCGACGCCTGTGGAACCGCTCAGTGAGAAACAGATCCGTTCGTCCTTCGTGAACTGCACCAAGGGTGAGGCGTCGCGGCTGCGGCTGCCGCTCGATTTCGCCGAACTGCCGTGGCGGGAGCTGGACTTCCTCGGGTGGGTGGATCCGGGGGCGCCGTTGCGGGCGCACCTCGTGCTGCCGCGCGCGGACGGGCCGCTGGGGATCTCCCTGCGGGTGCCGTCCGTGGGGCGGACCAGTGCGGTGAAGTCGTCCCTGTGCCAGATCTGCCTGACCGGGCACGCGTCCTCCGGGGTGACCCTGCTCGCGGCCCCGCTGGCGGGGGCGCGGGGCCGGGAGGGGAACACGGTGGGCACCTACATCTGCGCCGACCTCGCCTGCCCCCTGTACGTACGCGGCAAGCGGCAGCCGAAGCTGCGCGCGGCGCGGTACGAGGAGTCGTTGACGCTGGAGGAGCGGCTCGCGCGCATGGAGGGGAACGTGGACGCCTTCGCGGCGAAGGTCGCGGCGGGCTGAGCGGTTGCGGGAGGGCGCCGTCGCCGCCCGGTCGGCGCCGGCGCGCGTCCGGTAACCGAGGGGCTGGGCGGCGGGCTGCTGCTGCTGGGGTTATTCCTTGATCGTCATGTCGTGCACGTACGACCTGGACGTAGGTTGAGGTCGAGACGTGGTTGATGAAGGGGATTGTGTGATGAGCGAGAAGGCCCGGAAGCTCTTCGACGCGCTGGATCTCAACGAGGACGGCGAGCTGACCCGGGTGGAGGTGATCTCGGCGCTGCGGTCGAAGGGGCCGACGCTGGCGGCGCGGGGTGATCTGCCGTTCTGGGCCGTGGGGGACGCGGACGCGTCGTCGGCGTTGTTCGACGCCGCGGATCAGAACGGCGACGCGGTGTTGTCGTTCGAGGAGTTCGCGGCGGTGGTGGACCGGCGGTTCGGCTGGTAGGTCCGGTGGGCGGCCGGGTGCCGCGTCGGGCCGGTGCCCGACGCGGGGGTGGTGCGGCGGTCAGCGGACGGCGTCGCCGATGTGGTGGATGCGGACCAGGTTGGTGGATCCGGTGACTCCGGGGGGCGAGCCGGCGGTGATCACGACGACGTCGCCGGGGACGCAGCGGCCGATGCGCAGGAGTTCTTCCTCGACCTGGGCGACCATGGCGTCGGTGGAGTCGACGTGCGGGCCGAGGAAGGTCTCGACGCCCCAGGTGAGGTTGAGCTGGGAGCGGGTTGCGGCGTCGGGGGTGAAGGCCAGCAGGGGGATGGGCGAGCGGTAGCGGGAGAGCCTGCGGACGGTGTCGCCGCTCTGGGTGAAGGCGACGAGGAACTTGGCGTCGAGGAAGTCGCCCATTTCGGCGGCGGCGCGGGCGACGGCTCCGCCCTGGGTGCGGGGCTTGTTGCGGTCGGTGAGCGGCGGGAGGCCCTTGGCGAGGATGTCCTCCTCGGCGGCTTCGACGATGCGCGACATGGTGCGGACGGTTTCGACGGGGTACTTGCCGACGCTGGTCTCGCCGGAGAGCATCACGGCGTCGGTGCCGTCGATGACGGCGTTGGCGACGTCGGAGGCTTCGGCGCGGGTGGGCCGGGAGTTGTCGATCATCGAGTCGAGCATCTGGGTGGCGACGATGACCGGCTTGGCGTTGCGCTTGGCGAGTTTGACGGCGCGCTTCTGGACGATCGGGACCTGTTCCAGGGGCATTTCGACGCCGAGGTCGCCGCGGGCGACCATGATGCCGTCGAAGGCGGCGACGATGTCGTCGATGTTATCGACGGCCTGGGGCTTCTCGACCTTGGCGATGACGGGGAGGCGGCGGCCCTCCTCGTCCATGATGCGGTGGACGTCCTCGATGTCGCGGCCGCTGCGGACGAAGGACAGGGCGATGACGTCGGCGCCGGTGCGCAGGGCCCAGCGGAGGTCGTCGATGTCCTTCTCGGAGAGGGCGGGGACGGAGACGGCGACGCCGGGGAGGTTCAGTCCCTTGTGGTCGGAGACCATTCCGCCTTCGATGACGGTGGTGCGGACGCGGGGGCCGTCGACGGCGGTGACTTCGAGGGTGACGCGGCCGTCGTCGACGAGGATGCGTTCGCCTGGGGTGACGTCGGCGGCGAGTCCCTTGTAGGTGGTGCCGCAGGTGTGGCGGTCGCCTTCGTGGTCTTCGACGGTGATGGTGAACTCGTCGCCGCGTTCAAGGAGTACGGGGCCTTCGCGGAAGCGGCCGAGTCGGATCTTCGGGCCTTGAAGGTCGGCGAGGACGCCGACGCTGCGGCCGGTCTCGTCGGAGGCCTTGCGTACGCGCTGGTAGCGCTCCTCGTGTTCGGCGTAGGTGCCGTGGCTGAGGTTGAGGCGGGCGATGTCCATTCCGGCTTCGACCAGGGCTTTGATCTGGTCGTATGAGTCGGTGGCGGGGCCCAGGGTACATACGATTTTCGCTCGGCGCATAGGGCGAGCGTATTCCCCTACCAGGGAGTAGGTAATCGCTTCCGGGTGTCCTCTCAACAACCTTTGGGAAAAAGCTTGTTGACAACTGTTGAATGTGCATGGGGGTGCTCTGATGAGCATCCGGCGAGCACCCCCACGGCGTGTTCCGTACGGGTCTCAGAGCTGCGGCGGGGTCATCGTGAAGCGGGCGTTCACCTGGGCGTAGACGGTCTGCCGCTGCGGTTCGAGGTCGAGCGGCGGGGCGCCGGCGTCCTCGGTGGCGCCGAAGGCCATGGTGCGCATGCCGGCGCCGGGTGCCGCCTGGAAGGGGAGGCCGTTCTCGGCGCCGAGGTCGGCGAGTTCGACGAGGGCGGAGAGGCGGGCGCCGAGGGCCTCGGCGTATTCGCGGGCGCGCTGGACGGCTTCGAGGACGGCTTGGCGGCGGGCTTCGCCGTGGGCGGGCGAGGTGGGGCGCAGGGCCCACCAGGGGCCGTCGACCTGGGTGAGTTCGAGGTCGGCGAGGCGGCTGGTGAGTTCACCCAGAGTGGTGAAGTCGCTGAGCTCGGCGGTGATGTGGACGCGGCCGTGGTAGGCGCGGACGCGTTCTCCGCGGCCGTGGCGGGTCAGTTCGGGGCTGATGGAGAAGGCGCCGGTCTCCAGTTTCTCCACCGGGTCGCCGTAGCTCTTGACGAGGTCGAGGACGGCGTTGTTGCGGCGTGTGAGGTCGTCGAGCGCCGAGCGGCGGTCGGTGCCGCGGGCGCTGACGGTGATGCCGATGCGGGCGATCTCGGGGTCGACTTCGAGGTGGGCTTCGCCGCGGACGGCGACGCGGGGTACTTCGGGGGTTCCGTAGGGCTGCTGCGATGCGTCCTGGGTCATGGCTTCACTGTCGCACTGTCGTGCCTGCCCGGGTGTGGTCACCGGATCGAAACCCGTGAGGGGTGTTGCGACGTGTTACCGCCGGGTCAGAATCTACGCGCGTTACCCACGCGTGTTGTCCACACGCGTGGTTCACGCCTCACAAGGGAGATGGCATGGCGTTCGACCGCAGGACCTTTCTGGGAACCACGGCCGCGACCGGTGCGGCCGTCGCGTTGACGGGGGCCGCGAGCACCCCGGCCGCTGCGAGCACCCGAGCCGCCGCGAGCGCCCCGGCCGCCGCGCGGTCCCGGCCGCGGACGTACTCGTTCACGGTGATGGGCACGACCGATCTGCACGGGAACGTCTTCAACTGGGACTACTTCACGGACCGGGAGTTCGACGACAAGGCCCACAACGACGTCGGCCTGGCGAAGATCTCCACCCTGGTCGACCAGGTGCGCGAGGAGAAGGGCCGGTGCAACACCCTGCTGATCGACGCGGGTGACACCATCCAGGGCACCCAGCTGTCGTACTACTACGCGAAGGTCGACCCGATCACGGCGCGCCGCGGCCCGGTGCACCCGATGGCGCAGGCCATGAACGCGATCGGCTACGACGCCGCGGCGCTGGGCAACCACGAGTTCAACTACGGCATACCGGTGCTGCGCCGGTTCGAGGAGCAGTGCGACTTCCCGCTGCTGGGGGCGAACGCGCTGGACGCGAGGACGCTTCGGCCGGCCTTCGCGCCGTACAGCATGCACCGGCTGCGGACGCCGCACGGCCGGGACGTCAAGGTGGCGGTGCTGGGCCTGACGAACCCGGGCATCGCGCTCTGGGACAAGGCCCACGTGCAGGGGAAGATGACCTTCCCGGGGCTGGAGGAGCAGGCGGCGAAGTACGTGCCGAAGCTCCGCTCGATGGGCGCGGACGTGGTGATCGTCTCGGCGCACTCGGGGTCCAGTGGCACCTCCAGCTACGGGGACCAGCTGCCGTACGTGGAGAACGCGGCGGGCCTGGTGGCCGAGCAGGTGCCGGGGATCGACGCGATCCTGGTGGGGCACGCGCACACGGAGATCCCGGAGTACCGGGTGAAGAACAGGGCGACGGGCAAGGACGTGGTGCTGTCCGAGCCGCTCAAGTGGGGTCAGCGTCTGACGCTCTTCGACTTCGAGCTGGCCTGGGAGAAGGGCCGCTGGTCGGTGGTGGGGGTCGCGGCGTCGGTGCTGAACTCCAACACGGCCGCCGAGGACCCGAAGATCGTCCGGCTGCTGTCGGACGAGCACAGCAAGGTCGTGGCGTACGTCAACCAGGTGATCGGCACGTCCACGCAGGCGATGTCCTCGGCCGAGGGCCCGGTAAAGGACGTGCCGGTCATCGACCTGATCAACCACGTCCAGGCGGAGACCGTGAAGCGCGCCCTGGCGGGTACGGAGTGGGCGGCGCTTCCGGTGGTGTCGCAGGCCTCGTGCTTCTCGCGGACGGCGTCGATACCCGCCGGCCGGGTGACGATCCGGGACGCGGCGGGGCTGTACCCCTTCGAGAACACCCTGGAGGCCCGGCTGCTCACGGGTGCTCAGTTGAAGGACTACCTGGAGTACTCGGCGCGGTACTACGTCCGGACAGCCCCGGGTGGTGTCGTGGACCCGGCGAAGCTGACGAACGCCGACAACATCCCGGACTACAACTACGACGCGCTGTACGGGTTCACGTACGACATCGACGTGGCGCAGCCGGTGGGCTCGCGGATCACGGGGCTGTCGTTCGGGGGGCGGCCGGTGGATCCGGCGGGGCGGTTCGTGCTCGCGGTGAACAACTACCGGGCCTCGGGCGGTGGGAACTTCCCGCACGTGCCGCAGGCCAGGCAGCTGTGGGCGGACTCCGACGAGATCCGCAACACCATCATCCAGTGGGTGAAGGCGAAGGGGACGGTGGATCCGGCGCTGTTCGCGTCGGTGGACTGGCGGCTGACGCGGGCGGGCGTGCCGGTGTTCTAGGTCTACGGGTGTTCGACCAGCGGGAGGAGTTCCCCGGCGGGCCGGGGACGGCTGTGCTCCCGCTGGTCGAGGCCGAAGGTGGTGAAGGCGGTGCGCGCCGGCTGGGGGTAGGGCTCCTTGCCGGTGAGGGTGTTCAGGATGGCGGCGCTGCGCCAGGCGGCGAGGCCGAGGTCGGGGGCGCCGACGCCGTGGGTGTGGCGTTCGCCGTTCTGGACGAAGACGCTGCCGGTGACGCTGGGGTCGAGGACCATCCGGTGGCGGTCGTCGATGCGGGGCCGGCCGGAGGAGTCCTTGCGCAGGTACGGGTCGAGGCCGGCGAGGAGGCTGCCGAGGGGGCGCTCGCGGTAGCCGGTGGCGAGGACGACGGCGTCGGTGGTGAGGCGGGAGCGGGTGCCCTGCTCGGTGTGTTCGAGGTGGAGTTCGACCTTGGTGGTGGCGACGCGGCCGGCGGTGCGGACGCTGACCCCGGGGGTGAGGACGGCGTCGGGCCAGCCCCCGTGGAGGGTGCGGCGGTAGAGCTCTTCGTGGATGGCGGCGATGGTGTCGGCGTCGATGCCCTTGTGGAGCTGCCATTGGGCGGGGACGAGCCGGTCGCGGACCGGTTCGGGCAGGGCGTGGAAGTAGCGGGTGTAGTCGGGCGTGAAGTGTTCCAGACCGAGTTTGGAGTACTCCATGGGGGCGAAGGAGGGGGTGCGGGCGAGCCAGGTGAGGCCCTCGCGGCCGGCGGGGCGGGCCCGGAGGAGGTCGAGGAAGACCTCGGCGCCGGACTGGCCCGATCCGATGACGGTGACGTGGTCGGCGCCGAGGATGCGCTGCCGGTGGTCGAGGTAGTCCGCGGAGTGGATGACGGGGACGGCGGGGGCGTCGGCGAGGGGGCGCAGGGGTTCGGGGACGAAGGGGGCGGTGCCGATGCCCAGGGCCAGGTTGCGGGTGTAGGCGCGGCCCAGGGCTTCGGCTTCGCCGTCGGTGTCGACTTGGGTGAAGTCGACTTCGAAGAGGGCGCGTTCGGGGTTCCAGCGGACGGCGTCGACCTGGTGGCCGAAGTGGAGTCCGGGGAGGCGGCCGGCGACCCAGCGGCAGTAGGCGTCGTATTCGGCGCGCTGGATGTGGAACTGCTCGGCGAAGTAGAAGGGGAAGAGCCGTTCCTTGTGCTTGAGGTAGTTGAGGAAGCTCCAGGGGCTCGCCGGGTCGGCGAGGGTGACCAGGTCGGCGAGGAAGGGGACCTGGAGGGTGGCTCCGTCGATGAGGAGGCCGGGGTGCCAGCGGAAGTCGCGGCGCTGGTCGTAGAAGGCGGTGGCGAGTTCGCCCGCTCCCTGGTGCGGCAGGCCGTGGGCGAGGGCCGCGAGGGACAGGTTGAACGGGCCGATGCCGATTCCGACGAGGTCGTGGGGTGTGTCGAGTGGGGCGGTCATCGGTGGGTGCTGCCTTCCAGGAGGGCGACGAGGGTGTCCAGGTCCCCCGCCGTGGTGTGGGGGTTGAGCAGGGTGGCCTTGAGCCAGAGGCGGCCGTCGGCGTGGGCGCGGCCGAGGACGGCGCGGCCTTCGTGCAGGAGGGTGCGGCGCAGGGCGGCGAGTTGTTCGTCGTCGGCGTGGGTGGGCCGGAAGAGGACGGTGCTGATGGCGGGCGCCGCGTGGATCTCGAAGCGGGGGTGGGCGTCGAGGAGTCGGGCGAGGTTCTGGGCGAGTGCGCAGGTGCGGTCGATGAGGCGGACCAGGCCGTCGCGGCCGAGGGAGCGGAGGGTGGCCGCGATCTTCAGGGCGTCGGGACGGCGGGTGGTGCGCAGGGAGCGGCCGAGGAGGTCGGGGAGGCCCGCTTCGGTGTCGTCGGTGGCGTTGAGGTAGTCGGCCTGGTGGGCGAGGGGGTCGAGCAGGGTGGTGTCGGGGACGACGAGGAGTCCGGCGGCGACGGGCTGCCAGCCGAGTTTGTGCAGGTCGACGGTGAGGGAGCGGGCCCGGTCGAGGCCGGTGACCTTGGCGCGGTGGCGGGGGCTGAGGGCGAGGAGGCCGCCGTAGGCGGCGTCGATGTGGAGCTCGGCGCTGCCGTGCCGGTCGCAGAGGGCGGCGATGTCGGGGAGGGGGTCGATGAGGCCGGCGTCGGTGGTGCCCGCGGTGGCGGTGACGAGGACGGGGCCGCGGGTGGCGGCGAGGGCCTCGGCGAGGTCGGCGGGGTGCAGGGTGCCGGTGGGGGTGGGCACGGGGACGGCGGGCGGGAGGCCGAGGAGCCAGGCGGCGCGGGGGACGGAGTGGTGGGCGTTGGCTCCGTGCAGGACGGTCAGGGCGGGGCCGTGGCGTTCGCGGGCGAGGAGCAGGGCGAGCTGGTTGGCCTCGGTGCCGCCGGTGGTGACGAGGGCGTCGGGGCGGGGGGCGCGGGGGTGGAACTCGGCGGCGAGGGTGCGGGTGAGGAGGGCTTCGACGGCGGAGGCGGCGGGGGCCTGGTCCCAGGAGTCGAGGGAGGGGTTGAGGGTGCTCGCGGCGAGGTCGGCGGCGGCCGCGACGGCCAGCGGGGGGCAGTGCAGGTGGGCCGCGCAGAGGGGTTCGGCGGGGTCGGCCGCGCCGGCGGCGAGGGTGTGGACGAGGGTGCGGAGCGCCTCGTGGTCGCCTGTCCCGTGGGCGGGGAGCATGTCGCCCAGGGCGGCTCGGACCCGGGCGGTGACGGCGTCGGGTCCGCCGGCCGGGAGGGGGCCGCGACGCTGCGCGGCCCCGGTGCGCAGGGCGTCGAGGACGGTGCCGAGGAGGGGCCGGAGCGCATCGGCGCCGTGGGCGCCGCCGGCGAGCGGGGGCGGCGGGGTCCGGGGCGACGCTGTCATGCGGTGTCCTCCGGTGGCTGCGCGGGATGGTGCCCGTGCCCGCCGAGGCTGGGCGGGCACCCGGCCCGTACAACGATCAGACCCGAATGGGGTAACCGCCGGGGTTTGTCCGGAGTCGATTTCCGGCCGTCCGCCGCGCGGCGGACGGCTGCCGTACCGATTCTCCCGCGGCGGTGGCCGGGACGGCCCGCCCCCGGGCCGGGCGCCCCGGCGGCCGCGGCGGGCCGGATCGTTGCCGCCCCGCGGCGCGGTACGTACCGCGGCCGACCCGGGGTGCGGGCGGGGCGGGGCCCGACCTGAGGCGTACGCGTGCCGGCCCGTGCCCCGGCGGCCGGGCGCGGGGAGGGGGGCGGCCCGCGCGGTGCGCACCGCCGCCGGGCCGGGGTGCGGGCGGGGGCTGGGCGCGGGGCGGCGCGGCGCGGCACGGCGGGGGCGCATCGTGGCCGCCCTGAGGCGTACATGTGCCGGCCCGCGCCCCCGCCGCCAGGCGCCGCGGGCGGCCCGCGCGGTGCGTACCGCCGCCGGGGCGGGGCCGGCCTGAGGTGTCCTTGTGCCGGACCGGGTCCGCGCCCCGGGTACCGGGGGGCGCGGTCCCGGGCCGGCGTCGGGCCGTCCGCTTGCGCCGGCGCGGGGTAGCCGTCGGGTGGCCTCAGCCGGTGCGGACCTTCAGGGCCCGGGCCAGGTCGGACAGTTGGTCGACCAGCTTGCGCCGCAGGAACGGGAGGACGTCCGGGTCCTCCAGGCAGGTGCGGCCCGCCGCCAGGTTGGCCTCGTCCACGGCGTGGACCGGGAACGCCCAGCGGCCGGCGGCCTCGGCGATGGCCGGTCCGCGGCGGGCGCCGAGGGCGACCGCCTCCGGGTAGAACCGCGGCACGTACTCCCGTACGAGATCGGCCTGTTCGGGCTGCCAGAAGCCCTGGGCGGTGGCGGTGAAGAGGTAGTTGGACAGGCTGTCGTCGTGGAAGAGCCGCTCCCAGGCGGCGGCCTTGGCGGCGGCCGTGGGGAGGGCGGCGCGGCAGTGGGCCGCGCCCTCCTCGCCGGTGGCGCTGGGGTCGGCGGCGAGGGCCGCGGCGATCTCGGGCTCCCCCGCCTCGCCGATGACGCAGAGCCGGGCGAGGATCCGCCAGCGCAGTTCCGGGTCGAGTTCGGGGCCGCCGGGAACGGTGCCGTCGGCGAGCCACGCGGTGAGGGTGTCGGGCCGGGTGGCGCTGTCGACGAGGACGCGTACGGCGGCCAGCCGCAGGCCGGGCGCCGAGCCGTCCTCGGTCCGCCGCAGCAGGTCGCGGGTGAGGGAGGTGAGGGTGTCCAGTGCCTCGGTCCGCTGCCCGGGGGCGAGGTAGCGGTCGGCGATCTGCGTGCGGGCGAAGCCGAGGACGCCCTGGACGACGGCGAGGTCGGTCTCTTCCGGGAGGTGGGCCTCGGCGGTCGCCAGGTAGGCGGCGGGGGCCAGTTCGCCGTCGCGGACCATGTCGCGCAGGGAGTTCCAGACGACGGCGCGGGTCAGCGCGTCGGGGAGGCCGGAGAGTCCCCGCAGGGCGGTCTCGACGGACGTCTCGTCGAGGCGCACCTTGGCGTAGGTGAGGTCGCCGTCGTTGAGGAGCACGAGCGCGGGGCGGGGGCCGTCCGCGGAGACGACCTCGTCGGAGGGGACGTCGAGGCCGAGCAGTTCGGCGCGCTCCAGGGTGCGGCCGTCGCCCGTGTCGCGCTGGTAGACGCCGACCGTGAGGTGGTGCGGGCGGCTGCCGCGGCGGTCGGTGGTGAGGGTCCAGCCGCCGGGGCTGTCCTCGATCCGGGGGGTGAGGGTGTCGATGCCGGTGGTGCGCAGCCAGATGTCGGCCCAGCCGCGGACGTCGCGGTCGGTGTGGGCGGCGAGGGAGTCGACGAAGTCGGCGAGGGAGGCGTTGGCGAAGCGGTGGCGGGCGAAGTGGGTGTTGATGCCGGCCAGGAAGTCCTTCTCGCCGAGCCAGGCGACGAGCTGGCGCAGGGCGGAGGCGCCCTTGGCGTAGGAGATGCCGTCGAAGTTCAGGAGGGCGGAGGCGGCGTCGGGGACGTCCTCGGGGGCCGGGGCGACGGGGTGGGTGGAGGGGCGTTCGTCGGCGTCGTAGCCCCAGGCCTTGCGGGTGATGGCGAAGTCGGTCCAGGTGTCGGTGAAGCGGGTGGCTTCGGTGAGGGTCTGGTAGCCCATGTACTCGGCGAAGGACTCGTTGAGCCAGATGTCGTCCCACCAGCGCAGGGTGACGAGGTCGCCGAACCACATGTGGGCCATCTCGTGGGCGATGGTCACGGCGCGGCGCTGCCGCTCGGTGTCGGTGACGGCGGAGCGGAAGACGTACTCGTCGCGGAAGGTGACCAGGCCGGGGTTCTCCATGGCGCCGGCGTTGAACTCGGGGACGAAGGCCTGGTCGTAGGAGTCGAAGGGGTAGGGCTCGGTGAACTTCTCCTGGTAGCGGTCGAAGCAGTCCGTGGTGAGGGACAGGATCTCTTCGGCGTCGGCGTCCAGGTGGGGGGCGAGGGAGCGGCGGCAGTGCAGGCCGAAGGGGAGCCCGGCGTGTTCGGTGCGGACGCTGTGCCAGGGGCCGGCCGCCACCGCGGCGAGGTAGGTGGAGATCGGGGGGGTCGGGGCGGACCGCCAGGTGCCGGCGCCGTCGGTGTCGCGGGTGCCGGTGCGGGTGGTGATGCCGTTGGCGAGGACGGTCCAGTGGGCGGGGGCGGTGACCGTGAAGGCGAAGACGGCCTTGAGGTCGGGCTGGTCGAAGGCGGGGAAGACCCGTTGGACGTCGTCGAGGAAGAGCTGGCTGTAGACGTACGTCTCGCCGTCCGCGGGGTCGGTGAAGCGGTGCAGGCCCTCGCCGGTGCGGGAGTAGCGCATGCGGGCGTCGACGCGCAGTTCGTGGTCGCCCGCGGTGAGGCCGGTCAGCGGGAGGCGGTTGCCGTCGAGCGCCGCGGGGTCGACGGGGTGGCCGTCGAGGGCGGCGGAGCGCAGCTCGTCCGGTTTCAGCTCCAGGAAGGTGTCTCCGGCGGTGCGGGCGGTGAACCGGATGACCGTGGTGGAGTCGAAGGTGTCGTCGCCGGTGGTGAGGTCGAGGGCGACGGCGTAGTGCTGGACGTCGAGGAGCCGGGCTCGGAGCTGCGCTTCGTTGCGCGTCAGTACGGACATGGGGCCCATGCTGCCCCAGTGGGCGGCCGGACCCCAGCCTGCGGTTATTCGGCCGCGGCGATGGTCTCGTGGTGGCGGATGACCTCGGCGATGATGAAGTTGAGGAGTTTCTCGGCGAAGGCGGGGTCGAGTTTGGCGTTCTCCGCGAGCTGGCGCAGCCGGGCGATCTGGCTGGCCTCGCGGGTGGGGTCGGCCGGCGGGAGCTGGTGCTTGGCCTTGAGGTGGCCGACCTGCTGGGTGCACTTGAAGCGTTCGGCGAGCATGTGGACCACGGCCGCGTCGATGTTGTCGATGCTGTCGCGCAGGCGGGTCAGCTCGGCGGTGATGTCGTCGCCGGTTCCGCCGGCTCCGCTGGTGCCCGTGCGGGTGCCGTTGTCGATGTCGCTGTTGTTCATGGTCCCCGAGAATACGTGTCGGCGGCGGGTCCCTCCGTAGCCGGCCGGTCGGTGAGACGGGGTGGGCGGGGCCGGGGGCCGAGGCGGGGCGGGCCTGGGCCCGGGGCCCGGGGCCGGCCGGGGGCTTACCGCTGGGGCGGGGTCTCCAGCGGCAGGGTGGCGGTGACGAGCCAGCCCCCCTCGGGGGCGGGACCCGCGGTGAGGGAGCCTCCGAGGGCTTCGGCGCGTTCGGCCATCCCGGCGAGGCCGTAGCCGCCGCCGCGGGCGTCGTCGGAGAGCCGGGCGGGGCGGCCGCCGTCGTCGGCGATGCGGACCTCCAGGCCGGCCGGGACGGTCCGCAGGCCGATCCGGACGGCGGTGGCGGTCGCGGCGTGCTTCCCGATGTTGGTGAGGGCTTCGAGGACGATGCGGTGGGCGGTGGCGGCGACGTCCCCGGGGAGCCGGTCCGCCAGGCCGTCCTCGATGTGGAGGGCCACCGGCGGGCCGGTGACGGCGAAGCGTTCGGCGAGCCCGCGGATGTCCGCGAGGCCGGCCACCGGGCTGGTGCCGGCGCCCGGTGCGGCGGGGCCGTCGGTCTCCCGGAGGATCTTGACGAGGCGGCGCATGGAGCCGAGGGCCTCGTCGCCCGCGGTCTCGATCCGGCCGAAGATCTCGGCGGCGCGCTCGGCCGAGACGTGGGTGAAGCGGGCGGCCCGCGACTCGACGACGATGCCGGTGACGTGGTGGGCGACGAGGTCGTGGAGTTCGCGGGCGAGCTCCAGGCGTTCCGCGGTGCGTACGGCGCGCAGCTCGCGCACCCGCTGGACGGACTGCAGCCGCAGCAGGAGCGAGTACGCGGTGACGACGACGGCGAGCACGGAGAACAGCAGGGTGAACCGGCCGGGGTCGGCGTCCCGTACGGGCACCGCCATGCAGCCGAGGGCGAGCAGCGGGCCGAGGACGGCGGCGGTCCGGGCCGGGGCGCGGAGCAGGATCTGGGAGAGCAGGACGAGGAGGGCGATGGCCTCGCCGGCGCCCCAGACGACGAGGGGGTGGTCGCCGAAGATCAGCAGGAGGGTGACGGCCCAGGTGGCGGCCGCTGCGAACCCCGCGCGGGCGGCGAGGGGGACGGCGGGCCAGGGCACGGCGCTGAGGCAGACGAGGATGCCGGACACCCACACGGCGGTGTGCGGGAGGCCGGGCTGGCGGGCCAGGGCCACGCCCTCGAAGGTGACGAGGGCGAGCAGGACCAGGGGGAGGGCGAGGCGGACCCAGTCGGCGGCGTGCGGGTGCCGGCGGGCCCAGCCGGCGAGCGGGCTCACGGCGGGTCCCCGCCGGGGCGCACGGGCGCCGCGGCCCGGACTCCGCCCCCGGACCGGCCGCCGAACCCGGGCGTCACACCGGACCGGCCCCCGGACCCCGCCGTCACACCGGGCCGGCCGCCGCGCCCCGGCATCACCGCGGACCGTCCGAGACAGGTCCCCGCGTCACACCGGGCCCACCGACGGGCGCCGGCGTGGCACCGCACCGGCCCACGGACCCCGCCGTCACACCGGACCGGCCCCCGGACCCCGGCGTCGCACCGGGCCGGCCGGCGGGGCCCCTCGTCACGCCGGGCCGGCGGCCAGGCCGCTTTCCCAGGCCCAGGCGGCGATCTCGACGCGGTTGCGGGCGTCCAGTTTGGCCTGGACGTTCGCCAGGTGGGTCTTGACCGTGGAGAGGGAGACGAACAGCGTGCCCGCGATCTCGGCGTTGGTCTGGCCGCGCGCGAGGCACAGCACGACCTCGCGTTCCCGGTCGGTCAGCGGCTCGGCCGGGGTGCGGGCGGGAGGCGCGGGCGGAGTGCGGGGGGCCATCTCGCGCAGCAGCCGCACCGTGATGGCGGGCGAGACGAGCGCGTCACCGACGGCTGCCGCCCGTACGGCTTCAACCAGCATGGCCGGGCTCGCGTCCTTGAGGAGGAAGCCGGACGCTCCGCCGTGGAGCGCCGCGTGGACGTACTCGTCGAGGTCGAAGGTGGTGACGATGACGATGCGCGGACGACGGTCCCGGCCGGAGAGGCGCCGGGTGACTTCCAGCCCGTCGAGCTTCGGCATGCGGATGTCGAGGAGGAGTACGTCCGGACGGTGCTCGGCCACGGCCGCGAGGGCCGCTTCGCCGTCCACGACGTCGGCGACGACCTCGATGTCGGGCTGGCTTTCGAGGATCATCCGGAAGCCGGTCCTGACCATCTCCTGGTCGTCCGCGATGACCACTCTGATCGCCATGCGCCACCTGCCCCACTGTCACCCGCCGCTGCCGACTCCCTCCCATGGGACCGGTGCGTGCGGCGGCCCGCAACCGCACGGCGGGCTGTGGGCAGGCTCTCGCGGGCCGGGGGCGGCGGCGTCCCGGCCCCGCGGTGCTCCGGCCGAGCCCACGGACGGCGGGGGGACGGCGCGTCGTCCTTCCGGCCGGATCGATCCCGGCCGGAAGGACGGTCCGGGACTACAAGCCGGCCGCCGCGCTCTTGATCGCTGCGGCGAAGGTCGAGACCTCGGTGTAGACGCCGGGGTAGCCGGGGCGGGCACAGCCCTGACCCCAGCTGACGATGCCGACCTGGATCCAGGCGTTGGCGTTGTCGCGGCGGAACATCGGGCCGCCGGAGTCGCCCTGGCAGGTGTCGACGCCGCCCTGGTTGTAGCCGGCGCAGATCTCCTCGGAGGGCACGAGCTCGTTGCCGTACGCGCTCTTGCAGCTGGCGTCGGAGACGAAGGGCACGGTGGCTTTCATCAGGTACCGCTGCTGGGCGCCGCCCTCGCGGGTGGCCCCCCATCCGGCGACGGTGAAGGTGCCGCTGTCGTAGGCCTTGGTCTCGGCGATCTTGAGGGTGGGCAGGTTGATGGGTTGGGCGAGCTTGATCAGGGCCCAGTCCTTGCCCGTGCCGTTGTAGCCGGGGGCCTGGAGGACCTTGGTGGACTTGACCTTGATGGCGCCGGCGCTGTTGAGGTCGACGACTCCGGCGGTGGCGGTGATGGAGGTGTTGTTGCCGGAGCCGTTCACACAGTGGGCGGCGGTGAGGACTATCTGCTGGGTGTAGAGGGCTCCCCCGCATCCCATGGACAGGCGCACCATGAACGGGAATTCGCCTTGGGCGGCGCGGGTCCCGCCGACGACGGGGGCCGGAGAGGCGCCGGCGTTGGCGGGTTGGAGGCTGACGGCGGCGAGGGCGACCGCACCGACGGCGAGGGTGCGCTTCATGAAGCGGACAAGAGTGCTCACGCTCAACACACTGCCTTTCGTGGGGGGTTGGGCCGTGCGTGTCATCGGGTGAATGACGGGTCCATGACACATCACGGGGATGGCCGACATCAAGAACGCATTTTTGGCCAACTGCCGCCCCCGGCGGCAGGGATTGCGGCGAGGGGGACCCGATGACACAGAAGGGCAGGCCCACCGGGCCGGTCGAGCACGGATTTCCACACCTGGAGACCGTCCGCGCCTCGGTCACCGCGCTCTTCCGCCGGCTCTCCCCCGACGGCATCCGCGCCTACGACACCCCCCTCGCCCCCGCCGACGCGGCCTTCGGCCCCGGCGACGACCTGCACCTCGGCGCCCAGCGGGTGGCCTCGGCGGTGGTCCGGGCGCTGCGCCTGCCCGACGCCCGCATGGTGGTCGCCTTCCGGCCGATGCAGGAGGCGGCGACCGTGGAACTGGCCGCGGGGCCCGAGTACTTCGTCGAGGTCAACGACCGCTTCCGCACCCACCGGGAGGACCTGGGCGCAGCGCTCTCCCACGAGGTCGCCCACGTCCTGCTGCACCGTCTGGGCCTGCGGTTCCCCGCCACCGCCGACGACGAGATCCTCACCGACACCGCCGCCGTCTACCTCGGGGCGGGCTGGCTGCTGCTCGACGCCTACCGGGAGGACCGGCTCACCCACCAGAAGTTCGGCTACCTCACCCCGGAGGAGTTCGGCTACGTCCTCGCCCAGCGCGGCCGGCTCCTCGGCGAGGACCCCTCGGCGTGGTTCACCAGCCCGCGGGCGTACGAGGCGTACGTGCGCGGCCGCGCACTGGCGGACCGGGACCACCGCCGGGCCCCCCTCGCGGCCGCGGGCCCCGCCGCCCGCCTGCGCTACGCCCGGGACCGGCGCGCCGGGGCGCCCTCCGGGCGCGGGGCGCAGTACCGCTTCGAGGGGCGGGGCGCCGGGATGCGAGTGACCTTCCCCTGCCCGGTCTGCCACCAGCGGCTCCGGCTTCCGGTGGCCGGGCCGCTCCGGGCGCGGTGCGGGCTGTGCCGCACGGTGCTGGAGTGCGCCACGTGAGGCCCGGCGGCGCCGTCGGGGGCGTCCGCTCCCTTGACATCCGCCGGTGTGGGGCGCGCCCCACCGGATGATCACCCGGGAGAAAGCACCCGTCCACGAGAAGTTACTTACCGGACAGTAGACATGGACGGAAGCATCCCGGAGCCTGGTCGCGTACATGCCAAGACGACCGAGGAGCGCCCCCCATGCGCAGCATCCGCCGTACCCGCACGTCCCGTTCCGTCGCCGCCGCGGCGGCTGCGGCCGCCGCCGTCCTGACGCTGGTTCCGGCCACCGCGGAAGCGGCCCCGGCTCCCACCGCCGCTCCCGCCGCCGCTCCCGCCGCCGTCACGGCGGCCGTCACCGCCTCCGCCCCCGGCGGGAACGCGGCGATCCTCGGCATCGACTACGGCACCTGGCAGCGGGACGTCGCCGCGGTCATCGACGCGGCGCGGCCCGCCATCGAGCAGCGGATCGCCGCCTCGCCCGCCGGCGAGAAGCCCGCGATCGTCCTCGACATCGACAACTCCTCACTGGAGACGGACTTCCACTGGTTCTGGACCTTCCCGACCCCCGCTATCACCAAGGTCCGCGACCTGACCCGGTACGCGGACGAGCGCGGGGTCGCGATCTTCTTCGTCACCGCCCGCCCGGGGATCATCCAGTCCCTGACCGAGCGCAACCTCAAGGCCGTCGGCTACCCGGTCTCGGGCCTCTACGTCCGCGACCTGCCCGACCTGTTCGAGGAGGTCAGTGCCTACAAGACGGGCAAGCGCGCCGAGATCGAGGCGCGCGGCCACACCATCATCGCCAACATCGGCAACAAGGACAGCGACCTCGTCGGCGGCCACGCCGAACGCACCGTCAAGCTGCCGGACTACGGCGGCAAGCTCTCCTGACCGGCGGCCCGCAGGCGGCGCGGTCGCAGACGGCGCGGTCGCAGGCGGCTCGGTCCGTACGCGGCGGGGTCGGCCTCCGGACCTCCCGCCCCGGGCGGTGTGCCCGCGGCCGGGGGCCGGAACACGCCCCTCCGGGGCCTGCGGGCGCCCGGGCCGCGGCCGTCGCCCGCCTCGGTCCGGGCCCGTGGGAACAGATGGGCCGACCGCGGTTCAGCGGGGGTGCGGAGCGGGTACACATACCCCATCGCACCACCGCAGGACCCGGACCCGACCCCTCGCCAGGGGGCCGGGCCCGTCCTGTTTCCGGGCATGCCCGCGCCCGGCGGCAGAGGGGGTGCGGGGCCCGTCGCACGGCGGCCCCGCACCCCCTCGCCCCGCGTCGCGGCGGTCGCGTCCGGCTACGGACGCGGAGCGGGACAGACCTGCCAGGCGAGGTGGTAGAGGGTGCTGACGCTGGCATCGGTGGAGTCCATCGCCATGAAGCTGGTGGCGGTGGGGCTGGAGGTGCCGGCGTTGACGCGCAGTTCGGTGTTGATGTTGAAGTTGCGCTTCTCGCCGCAGGGGGCCCAGACGAGGTCGGCGTACTCGGTCCGGTCGGTGGTCTGCCAGTTGTCGTTCAGCGGGCCGTTGAAGTGGTGGGTGCGCTGGGATGTCTGCGGCATGCCCTGGAAGTAGTAGCTGGCCTTCTCCTGGCCGAAGGCCCCGGGCTGGAGGTAGGCGAAGCCGCGGTAGTCGGCCTGGACGATCGCGTAGGTGAAGCCGTTCGGCACGTGGACGCGCAGGTTGAGCTGGCAGTTCTTGCGGAAGCCGGTGGGCGGCGCGCCGGGGCCGACCTGGGCCGTGTACTCGCTGTAGGTGACGGTGAAGGCAGTGTTGTCGGGGGCCACGGCGACCTCGGCGGTGCCCTCGCGGCATCCGGAGCCGTTCACGGTGGCGAGTTCGATCACGATCTTGTCCGGCGGGGCGGTGATCGGGCCGCGGACGGGGCCCGCCGCCGCCCGCGCGGGGGTGGCGGTGGCGCTGGCGGTGAGGGCGGTGGCGGCCGTCAGGGCTACGGCCGCGCATCCGGTGAGCAGGGTGCGGGACAGGGAACGCGACATCGTTGTCACTCCTTCTGCGTGCGCGCGGTCAGGCGGCCGGACAGTGCTTCCACTCGAAGTGGTAGACCGTGCTGACGCTCCCGTCCGTCGAGTCCATGCTCATGAAGCTGAGGGTCTGGGGGCTCGACGAGCCGGGGTAGACCCGCAGTTCGGTGTTGACGTTCAGGTTGCGGACCTCTCCGCAGGGGGCCCAGACCAGGTCGGTGTATCCGGTCTGGTCGCTCGCCTGCCAGTTGTCCGTGTACGGACCGCCGAACTGGTGGGTCGTCCGGGCGGTCTGCGAGGCGCCCTGGAAGTAGTAGCCGGCCCGCTGCTGGCCGAGTGCCCCGCGCTGGAGGCTGGCGAAGCCGCGGTAGTCGGCGCGGGCGATGGCGTACGTGAACCCCTGCGGCACGTGGACCTGGAGGGCGAGCTGGCAGTTCTTGCGGAAGTCGGTGCCGCCGGAGCCCGCGCCGGTCTGGGCGAGGTAGTCGCTGTAGGTGACGGTGAAGGCGGTGTTGTCGGGGGCCGCGGCCACCTCGGTGGTCCCCTGGGGACAGCCGGAGCCGTTGGCTCCGACCACCTCCACGGTGACCCTGCCGGGCGGTGCGGAGGGGGCGTCCGCCTGGGCGGGTGCGGGGGCGGCCACGGCCGCCAGGGTGAGGGCCGCGGCCCCGAGGGCCAGTCTGCGGATGAACATGTCCTGGTACTCCGTCCGTTGGAACCGGATGCGGTATGGGCATGGACATGCCATCACGGGCGGGGGGCGCCGACAGGGTCGCGTACCGGACAACGGCTCCGCCCCGGCCCCCGACGCCCGCCCCTGGCCGGAACCCGCGAGTCCGCCTCCGCCGGCGACGGCCGCCCAGCTGCGCGCCTCCCCCACCACGGCCCCGGCGGCGCCTCCCCCGTCCCTCCCAGGATGTCCAGAACCCCGCCGCCCGCCGGGGCCCGCTCCCACTGGACGGGCTCGCCGGGCCCCGAGCCGCCCGGTGCGGGTCCGCCGCAAACCGGCCGAGCCCCGGCCGCCGGGCCCGCCCCGGCGGGATGCGGGCCGCCTCCGGACCGGCCGGGGCGCCGCGAGGGGCCGCCGGATGCGGGCCGTCTGCCGCACGGCCGAGGCCGGGCCGGCCGGGACCGCCCGGGGGAGGCTCCCCGGGCCCGAGCGGCCGGGCCGACGGGCCGGCCGGAGGCGGGGCGGTCGTGGGCCGGGGCCGCCCGGAGGCGGGGCGGCCCAGGGCCGGCCCGGGCGGCTACCGGGCGCCGTATGCGGGGCGTGGCGGCTGCGCGGTCGCCAGGAGCTTCGCCGCCGCCTCCCCCGCCTCCGACGGGCTCAGCCGCGCCCCCCGGTCGGCGCTCGGGCCCGGGCGCCAGCCCTCCATGACCGTGATGCGGCCGCCCTCCGCCTCGAAGACCCGGCCCGTCACCCCCGCCGAGGCGTCCGAGCCCAGCCACACCACCAGCGGGGACACGTTCTCCGGCGCCATCGCGTCGAAGCCGCCCTCCTCCGGTGCCGCCATGGCCTCGGCGAAGGTCCGCTCCGTCATCCGGGTCCGGGCCGCCGGGGCGATGGCGTTGACCTGGACGCCGTACCGGCCCAACTCCGCTGCCGACACCAGCGTCAGCCCCAGGATGCCCGCCTTCGCCGCACTGTAGTTGCCCTGTCCCACCGACCCCGACAGCCCTGCGCCCGAGGAGGTGTTGACGACCCGGGCCGCCGTCCGCCGGCCCGCCCCGGCCTCCGCCCGCCACCACGCGGCGGCGTGCTTCAACGGCAGGAAGTGCCCCTTGAGGTGGACCCGCACCACCGCGTCCCAGTCGTCCTCGTCCAGGTTGACCAGCATCCGGTCGCGCAGGAAGCCGGCGTTGTTGACCAGCGTGTCCAGCCGGCCGAAGCCGGAGACGGCACAGTCGATCAACGAGGCGGCCCCCTCGGCCGTCGCCACGTCCCCGCCGTGCGCCACCGCCTCCCCGCCCAGCGCCTCGATCTCCGCCACGACCCGGGCCGCCGGGCTGTCCGGCCCCGGGTGCCCGTCCAGCCCCACCCCCAGGTCGTTCACGACGACCTTCGCCCCCTCCGCCGCGAAGGCCAGCGCGTGGGACCGTCCCAGCCCCCGCCCCGCACCCGTCACGATGACCACCCGTCCATCGGCAAGTCCCATGTCACGCCTCCTTGTTGACCGTTGCCGCATCCAGAAACGCCGGGCGCTCCCCGCCCCCGTGCACCAGCAGGCTCGCCCCGCTCACGTACCCGGCCCGCCCCGAGGCCAGGAACACCGCCGCCTCCCCCACGTCCGAGGGCTCCGCCAGCCGCCCCAGCGGTACGGTCGCCCCCACCGCCGCGACCCCCGCCGCGTCCCCGTAGTGCAGGTGCGACAGCTCGGTCCGCACCATGCCCAGGACGAGCGAGTTGACCCGTACCTCGGGGGCCCACTCCACGGCCATGGACCGGGCCAGGTTCTCCAGCCCCGCCTTCGCCGCCCCGTAGGCGGCCGTGCCCGGCGAGGGCCGGGTGCCGCTGACGCTGCCGATCATCACCACCGAGCCCCGGCCCTCCCGCAGCCACGGGTACGCGGCGAGCGACGCCGTCATCGGCGCCACCAGGTTCAGCTCCACGACCCGCGCGTGGCGCTCGGCCGCACCTTCGCCCAGCAGCCGGTACGGCGTCCCGCCCGCGTTGTTGACCAGGCAGTCGAGCCGCCCGTACCGCTGCGCGACCGCCGCGAAGAAGGCCCGTACGGCGGCCGGATCGCGCAGGTCGACCGCGGTGAACACGGCCGCGCGGCCGCCTGCGGCCACCGGCCGCTCCGGCGGCCGGCGTGCGCAGACGACGACCTCCGCGCCGGCCGCCAGGAACGATTCGGCGATCCCGGCGCCGACGCCCCGGGTTCCCCCGGTGACGACCACGACCCTCCCGTCGAGCTCCATCGGCTGCTACCTTCCTCACCTAACAAATGTTTGGTGGAAAGGTAGCTGATCCGCTCATGGGTGTCTCCACCGCAAGCCCGGACAAGGGCATCTCGCTCGTCACCGTCGACTTCCCGCCCGTCAACGCACTGCCCGTGCAGGGCTGGTACGACCTCGCGGACGCCCTGCGCGCGGCCGGCCGCGACCCCGGGGTCCGCTGTGTGGTGCTCGCCGCCGAGGGCCGCGGCTTCAACGCCGGCGTGGACATCAAGGAGATGCAGCGCGACCGCGGCCACACCTCCCTCATCGGCGCGAACCGGGGCTGTTACGAGGCCTTCGCCGCCGTGTACGAGTGCGAGGTGCCGGTGGTCGCGGCGGTGCACGGCTTCTGCCTGGGCGGCGGCATCGGCCTCGTGGGCAACGCCGACGCGATCGTCGCCTCCGACGACGCCGTCTTCGGCCTGCCGGAGCTCGACCGGGGCGCGCTCGGCGCCGCCACCCACCTGGCCCGCCTGGTCCCCCAGCACCTGATGCGCACCCTCTACTACACCTCGCGCACCGCGACCGCCGCCGAGCTGCACGCCCATGGCTCGGTCTGGCGGGTGGTGCCGCGCGAGGGGCTGCGGGCCGCCGCCCTGGAACTGGCCGCCGAGATCGCGAGGAAGGACGGCTGCCTGATCCGGCTGGCCAAGGCCGCCATCAACGGCATCGACCCGGTCGACGTGCGCCGCAGCTACCGCTTCGAGCAGGGCTTCACCTTCGAGGCCAACCTCAGCGGGGTGGCCGACCGGGTCCGCGACACCTTCGGGAAGGAAGGAGACTCGTGACCGACAAGACCATGACCCCCGAAGAGGTGGTCGGCCGGCTGCGCAGCGGGATGACGCTCGGCATCGGCGGCTGGGGCTCGCGGCGCAAGCCCATGGCCCTCGTGCGAGCGCTGCTCCGTTCCGAGATCACCGATCTCACCGTGGTCGCGTACGGCGGGCCCGACGTGGGCCTGCTGGCCGCCGCGGGCCGCATCCGCCGGCTCGTCGCCCCCTTCGCCACCCTCGACTCGATCCCGCTGGAGCCGCACTTCCGGGCGGCCCGCGAGCGCGCCGCCTTCGCCCTCACCGAGCTGGACGAGGCCATGTTCATGTGGGGCCTGCACGCCGCCGCGAACCGGCTGCCCTTCCTCCCCGTCCGGGCCGG
The DNA here is from genome assembly GCF_042716505.1 of Streptomyces sp. NPDC058674. Lineage (NCBI taxonomy): Bacteria > Bacillati > Actinomycetota > Actinomycetes > Kitasatosporales > Streptomycetaceae > Streptomyces > Streptomyces sp. NPDC058674. The sequence continues at coordinate 69,953 of NZ_JBHXSC010000010.1, read as the reverse complement.
CCTCGGCTCCGACGTGATGCGGGTCAACCCCGGGCTGCGGACCGTCACCTCCCCCTACGAGGACGGCGAGGAGCTGGTCGCCGTCCCCGCCCTGCGCCTGGACGCCGCCCTGGTCCACCTCAACCGCGCCGACCGCCTCGGCAACGGCCAGTACCTGGGCCCGGACCCGTACTTCGACGACCTCTTCTGCGAGGCCGCCGACACCGCCTACGTCTCCTGCGAGCAGCTCGTCGAGACCGCCGAGCTCGCCAAGGCGGGCCCCGTGCAGTCCCTCCTGGTCAGCCGGCACTCGGTCACCGGGGTCGTCGAGGCCCCGAACGGCGCCCACTTCACCTCCTGCGTCCCCGACCACGACCGCGACGAGGCCTTCCAGAGGCTGTACGCGACCACCCCCTGGCCGGAGTTCAGCGCCCGCTTCCTCTCCGGCGGGAGCGAGCACGCCTACCAGTCGGCCGTCCGGACCTGGCACGAGGAGCAGCAGTGACCGCCCCGACCACCACCCGCGCCGAGTACTGCGTGATCGCCTGCGCCGAGGCCTGGCGCGGCGACGGCGAGGTGCTCGCCAGCCCGATGGGCCTGATCCCCTCCTTCGGCGCGCGCCTGGCCAAGCGGACGTTCTCCCCGGACCTGCTGCTGACCGACGGCGAGGCGATGCTCGTCGGGCTGGACGGCACGGCCGAGGGGTGGCTGCCGTACCGCCGCCACCTGACGATGGTCACCGGCGGCAGGCGGCACGTGATGATGGGCGCCAGCCAGATCGACCGCTTCGGCAACCAGAACATCTCCTGCATCGGCGACTGGGAGCGGCCGGCCCGCCAGCTCCTCGGCGTGCGCGGTGCGCCCGTCAACACCTTGAACAATCCGGTGAGTTACTGGGTCCCGAGGCATTCCCCCCGGGTGTTCGTCGCGCACGTGGACATGGTCAGCGGGGTGGGCCACGACCGCGCCGCGGCGGCCGGCCCCTCGGCCACCCGCTACCACCGCCTGCCCCGGGTGGTCAGCGATCTCGGCGTCTTCGACTTCTCCGGCCCCGGTCACGCCATGCGCCTGGTGTCCGTGCACCCGGGGGTCACGGTGGAACAGGTCCGGGCGGCCACCGGTTTCGAGCTGGCCGCCGCCGAGGAGGTCCCGTACACCAGGGAGCCGACCGCCGAGGAGCTGCGGCTCGTCCGCGAGGTCATCGACCCCGGGGGGCTGCGCGACCGGGAAGTGCGGGGCTGATCCGGTGGAGACGGCGTTCACCGAGCTGGTCGGTGTCCGGTACCCGATCGTGCAGACGGGCATGGGCTGGGTGGCCGGACCGCGCCTGGTGTCGGGCGCGGCCGACGCGGGGGCACTGGGCATCCTGGCCTCGGCGACGATGACCCTCGACCAGTTGCGGTCGGCGGTCCGCGAGGTCAAGTCCCGTACCCGGGAGGGGACCCCCTTCGGGGTCAACCTGCGCGCGGACGCGGGGGACGCACCCGAGCGCGTCCGGCTGATCATCGACGAGGGGGTCCGGGTCGCCTCCTTCGCCCTCGCGCCCTCCCGGGAGCTGATCGCGCGGCTCAAGGACGCGGGGGTGGTCGTGATCCCCTCGGTCGGAGCCCGCCGGCACGCCGAGAAGGTGGCGGCCTGGGGCGCCGACGCGGTGATCGTGCAGGGCGGCGAGGGCGGCGGGCACACCGGCGAGGTGGCCACGACCGTACTGCTCCCCCAGGTCGTGGACGCCGTGGACATCCCGGTCGTCGCGGCGGGCGGCTTCGCGGACGGCCGCGGGCTGGTCGCGGCGCTGGCGTACGGAGCCGCGGGCATCGCCATGGGCACCCGCTTCCTGCTGACCGCCGACTCCACCGTCCCGGACGCCGTCAAGGCCGAGTACCTCAAGGCCTCGGTCAGGGATGTCACCGTCACCACGGCCGTCGACGGCCTGCCCCACCGCATGCTCCGCACCGGGCTGGTGGAGTCCCTGGAGCGGGCGGGCCGCACCGGGGCGCTGCTCCGGGCGGTCCGGCACGCGGCGGGCTTCCGGAAGGTCTCCGGGCTGTCATGGTCCGCGATGGTGCGGGACGGGCTGGCGATGAGACACGGCAAGGAGCTGTCCTGGAGCCAGGTCCTGCTCGCCGCGAACACCCCCATGCTCCTGAAGGCGTCCATGGTCGAGGGCCGGACGGACCTCGGCGTCATGGCGTCGGGCCAGGTCGCGGGGGTGATCGACGACCTCCCCAGCTGCGCGGAGCTCGTGGAGCGCGTCATGGCCGAGGCACACGCCGTGCTGGAGCGACTGCACGGCGCCCACCCCCCGCCGGCACCCGCCCCGACCGCGCCCACGACCGCGCCCGCGCCAACACCCGCGGCCCCGCACCCGCACGGCACCCTGCCACCACCAGGGTGATCCCCTTCTCCGTCACAGGAGTCGCACCAGATGAGCCGTGCCCGAATCCGCCTGGCGACCGCGGTGCTCGCCTTCGCCCTGCCCTTCGCCACCACCGCCGCCCCCGCTCACGCGGCGGCGCCCCCCGCAGCCGGGATCGGCTCCGCCCCGCACCACGGGGCGGAGCCGATCCGCCAGATCCCCCTCCAGGGAGCCGTCAACGTCCGCGACGTCGGCGGCTACCGCACGTACACCGGCGGCCGGGTCCGCCAGGGGTTGGTCTACCGGTCCGACGCCCTGGGCAGGCTGACCGCCGCGGACCTCACCGCCGTCTCCGGCCTGGGCCTCAGGAAGGTCGTCGACTTCCGCCTCCCCATGGAGGTCCAGTACGACGGCGCCGACCGGCTGCCGGCCGGGCTCACGGCCACCGCGCGCCCGGTCAGCGACCTCGGCCTCTACGCCACCCTCGTCGGCGCGATCGGCAGCGGCGACCCGGTCAAGCAGGAGCAGATGCTCGGCGGCGGCCGCGCCGAGTCCTACATGCGCGACATCTACCGCACCTTCGTGACCAGCCCCGAGAACCGGGCGCAGTTCGCGGCCACCCTGCGGGAGATCGCCGACGGCAGGCAGGGGCCGCTGCTCTACCACTGCACCTCCGGCAAGGACCGGACGGGGTGGACGAGTTACGTCCTGCTGCGCGCGCTGGCCGTCCCCGAGGCGGCCGCCGAGGGCGACTACCTGGCGTCCAACACCTTCCGCGCCGCCTACGACGCCCAGCTGCGGGCGGTCCTCAAGCAGTCCGGCCGTATGCAGAACCCGGACCTGCTGATCCCGCTCCAGGAGGTCCGCAGGGACTATCTGGACGCGGCGACGGCGCAGCTGGAGGCCGACTACGGCAGCTTCTACGGCTATCTGACGCAGGGCCTGGGCCTGGACCTGCGGACGGTGGCGAAGCTCCAGGCCACGATGGTCCGCTGACCGGCGCCGGTCGCCCCGGAACGGCAGGACGCCGGGCAGCGCGCGTGCGCTGCCCGGCGTCCGGGGTTCGTACGGGTGCCGCGGGGGTCAGGCGGACCGGCGCCGGGCCTGGCCCGGGCCACCCACCCGGCTGCGGGCCGAAGCCGCCGCCGCACCGCCGGAAGCGCCGGTGCCGGTACGCCGGCCGCGCTCGCCGGAGCCGCCGGTGCCCGCGCCCTGAGCGCCCTGGCCGCGCCGGGCCTGGCCCGCCCCGGCGGCCGGAGCCTGGCCGGTGGCGCCGCCGGAACGGCGTGCGCGTCCGCCGGCGGCCGGCGCCGCGCCCGAGGCGGCGCCCGCTCCGGTGCGCGGAGCGCCCGAGCGGCGGCGAGCGCCACCGCCGGCGCCGTTGCCCGCGGCCGGCTTGGACGCGGAGCGCTGCCGCGGCGGGGTGGGCTGCGGGACGTCCAGCACCACGGGGACGCCCGAGGGCTCCTTGGCGCCGGTCAGCCGGGCCAGCTCCTCGTCGGAGGACCTGATCTGCGCGGTGCGCGGGGAGATCCCGGCGTCCGACATCAGCCGGGTCATGTCCCGCTTCTGGTCGGGCAGGACCAGGGTGACCACGCTGCCGGACTCGCCCGCGCGGGCGGTGCGGCCGCCGCGGTGCAGGTAGTCCTTGTGGTCGCTCGGCGGGTCCACGTTCACGACGAGGTCGAGGTCGTCGATGTGGATGCCGCGCGCGGCGACGTTCGTGGCCACCAGCGCGGTGACCTCGCCCGTCTTGAACCAGTCCAGGGTGCGGTTGCGCTGCGGCTGCGAGCGCCCGCCGTGCAGGCCGGAGGCGCGGACGCCGTCGGCCAGGAGCTTCTTGACCATGCGGTCGACACCCCGCTTGGTGTCCACGAACATGATCACCCGGCCGTCGCGAGCGGCTATGCGCGTCGCCACGGCCTTCTTGTCGGTCTCGTCCAGGACGTACAGGACGTGGTGCTCCATGGTGGTGACGGCGCCGGCCGAGGGGTCCACGGAGTGGCCGACCGGGTCGGTGAGGAACATCTTGACGAGCTTGTCGATGTTCTTGTCCAGCGTCGCCGAGAACAGCATCCGCTGGCCGTCGGCCCGGACCTGCTTCAGCAGCGCGGTGACCTGCGGCATGAAGCCCATGTCGGTCATCTGGTCGGCTTCGTCGAGGACGGTGATGGCGACCTGCGAGAGGTCGGCGTCACCGCGGTCGATGAGGTCCTTCAGACGGCCGGGGGTGGCGACGAGCACCTCGGAGCCGCGGCGCAGGGCGCCCGACTGCCGGTTGATCGACATGCCGCCGACGACGGTGGCGATGCGCAGGTTGACGGCCGTGGCGTACGGGGTCAGCGCGTCGGTCACCTGCTGCGCGAGCTCACGGGTGGGTACGAGGACCAGCGCGAGCGGGGACTTGGGCTCCGCTCGGCGGCCCGCGGTACGGGCCAGCAGCGCCAGGCCGAAGGCCAGCGTCTTGCCGGAGCCGGTGCGGCCGCGGCCGAGCAGGTCACGGCCGACCAGCGAGTTCGGCAGCGTGGCGGCCTGGATCGGGAACGGCGAGGTGACGCCCTGGGCGGCGAGGGTCTTCAGCAGCGCCTCGGGCATGTCCATGTCCTCGAACGCCTCGACCGGCGGGAGCGCCGGGGTCAGCGGTTCGGGCATGGTGAATTCCTGGGGCCTGGCCACGGGGGCGGACTTCTGCCGTCCCGCGCCAGTCTTCGGACGTCCCTGGGCCGCACCTCGGCCCCGGGTGGGGCGGCGGCTGGGTCGTGCGGAGCTGGAGCTGGTCATGCGGAAAACGCCCTCCTGAAACCGGCAGGTAAAACAAACAGTCGAAACAGCAGACAAGCCGGGGTCCGCACCTTGCGGTGCGGACCCCGGCATGCTGATGACGTCAGTTGGCGGGGAGGATGTTCTCCGCCTGGGGGCCCTTCTGGCCCTGGGTGACGTCGAAGGACACGCGCTGGCCCTCCTGGAGCTCACGGAAGCCCTGGGTGGCGATGTTCGAGTAGTGGGCGAAGACGTCCGGGCCGCCACCGTCCTGCTCGATGAAGCCGAAGCCCTTTTCCGAGTTGAACCACTTCACGGTGCCAAGTGCCATTTTGAATCTCCTGAATAGGCGGCAAGGGCCCCATCCGGAGACTCCGGTAAAAACAAATGAAGCGCCTGTCGGAGCAATCCCGTCAGGCGCACATAAAGTTCATGGGTACCACAACTGCAACGAGCTCTAAGCTAGCACACCTCCACCGGTGCGTGCGCCCGCGAGGGTGTGACCTGCGCCCTTCGTCCGGGCGCTGCGCCCCCGCCCGCCCGGTACCGCAAGGGTTCCGGGCGGTTCCGCTCCCGCGGACCCGGCCGAAAAATTCACTCCCCGGGGGGTGCGGCGGGGGCACGCGGACCCTCGGCCGGGCCGTCGCCGGAGCCCGCCGAGGCGGTCGCGGCGGTCGCGGGTCGCGGGTCGCTACAGCCGCTCGATGATCGTCACGTTGGCCTGGCCGCCGCCCTCGCACATCGTCTGGAGCCCGAAGCGGCCGCCCGTGCGCTCCAGCTCGTGCAGGAGGGTGGTCATCAGCTTGACGCCGGTGGCGCCCAGCGGGTGGCCCAGGGCGATCGCGCCGCCGTTGACGTTGACCCGCTCCGGGTCGGCGCCCGTCTCCTTCAGCCAGGCCAGCACCACCGGGGCGAAGGCCTCGTTGATCTCCACCAGGTCGATGTCGGCGAGCGACATGCCGGTCTTCTTCAGGGCGTACGCGGTCGCCGGGATCGGGGCCGACAGCATCCGGATCGGGTCCTCGCCCCGTACGGACAGGTGGTGGATGCGGGCTCGCGGCCGCAGCCCGTGCTCCCGTACGGCCCGCTCGGAGGCGATCAGCATCGCCGCGGCGCCGTCCGAGACCTGGGAGGAGACCGCCGCGGTGATGGTGCCGCCCTCGACCACCGGCCTCAGGGCGGCCATCTTCTCCAGGCTGGTGTCCCGGCGCGGGCCCTCGTCCGCCGCCACGCCCCGGTACGCCACCGTCTCGCGGTCGAACCGGCCCTCGTCGATCGCCCGCAGCGCCCGCCGGTGCGAGCGGAGCGCGTACTCCTCCATGTCCCGGCGCGAGATGCCCCACTTGTCGGCGATCAGCTGCGCGCCGTGGAACTGGTTGACCGGGGCGTCGCCGTACCGCGCCCGCCAGCCCGCCGATCCGGCGTACGGGCCCTCCGTGAGGCCCAGCGGCTGCGCCGCCTGCCGCGAGGCGAAGGCGATCGGGACCATCGACATGTTCTGGGTGCCGCCCGCGACGACCAGGTCCTGGGTGCCCGAGAGCACGCCCTGCGCCGCGAAGTGCACGGCCTGCTGCGAGGAGCCGCACTGGCGGTCCACGGTGACCCCCGGCACCTCCTCCGGCAGGCCCGCCGCCAGCCACGCCGTCCGCGCGATGTCGCCCGCCTGCGGCCCGACGGTGTCGAGGCAGCCGAACACCACGTCCTCCACGGCGGCCGGGTCCACGCCCGACCGCTCGACCAGCGCCTTCAGCACGTGCGCGCCCAGATCGGCCGGGTGGACCGCCGAAAGGCCGCCCGCGCGCCGCCCCACCGGGGTACGCACCGCGTCGACTATGTAGGCCTCGGGCATCGGAACTCCTCTGATCGGTTGCGTCACCGCGTACGCAGGGCGATCCCGTCCAGCACCATCGACAGGTACTGCCGGGCGATCTCCTCGGGGCTGTGCTGTCCGCCGGGCCGGTACCAGGACGCGGCCACCCACACCGTGTCGCGCACGAAGCGGTAGGTGAGGCGTACGTCGAGGTCGGCCCGGAAGACCTCGGCCGCGACCCCCCGCTCCAGCGTCCCCAGCCAGGCCTTCTCGAACTTCTGCTGGGAGTCGGAGAGGTACCGGAAGCGGGGCTGTGCGGAGAGGGTGCGCGCCTCCTTCTGGTAGATGGCGACGGCGGCGCGGTGCCGGTCGATCTCCCGGAAGGACTCGGTGACGAGGGCCTCGATGGTCTCCCTGGGGCCGAGTCCGGCGGCGAGGACGCCGTCGTACCCCTGCCACAGCTCGTTCAGGAAGGCGGAGAGGATCTCGTCGAGCATCGACTCCTTGGAATCGAAGTGGTAGTAGAGGCTGCCGGCAAGCATTCCGGCGGCGTCGGCGATCTTGCGGACGGTGGTGGCGTTGTAGCCCTGGGCCGCGAAGACCTCGGCGGCGGTGTCGAGCAGTTCGCGGCGGCGCTCGGGCACCACGGTCACCTGCGGCTTCTTCTTGGCTGTCGGCTTGTTCGTTGGCACGGCCCCATTCTGCGGCCGTATCCCCTGGGCGCGGGCCGCGTCCCTAGGCGTGCTGGCTGCTGACCGACACGGTCTCCCCCGTCATGTACGAGGAGTAGCCGCTGGCCAGGAAGACGATGACGTTGGCGACCTCCCAGGGTTCGGCGTGGCGGCCGAAGGCCTCGCGGGCGGTCAGTTCGGCGAGCAGCTCCCCGCTGGTGACCTTCGCCAGGTGGGGGTGCAGGGCCAGGCTCGGGGCGACCGCGTTGACCCGTACGCCGAACTCGGCCGCCTCCAGCGCCGCGCACCGGGTCAGCGCCATCACCCCGGCCTTCGCGGCGGCGTAGTGGGCCTGGCCCTTCTGCGCGCGCCAGCCCAGGACGGAGGCGTTGTTGACGATGACTCCGCCCCGGCCGGACTCCCGCAGGGAGCGCAGGGCGGCGCGGGTGCAGCGGAAGGTGCCGCCCAGGGTGACGTCGAGGACGCGGGACCACTGGTCGTCCGTCATGTCGACGAGGGCGGCGGTGCCGCCGAGGCCGGCGTTGTTGACGACGACGTCGAGGCCGCCGTGGACCTGCCCGGCGAGCGCGAACAGGGCCCGCACCTGCTCCTCGTCGGTGACGTCGCAGGTCAGGGAGGCGACGCGGTCCGCGCCGAACTCGGCGACGAGGGCCTCCTCGGCCTCCTTCAGGCGGCGGGCGTGGGCGTCGCCGATGACGATGCGGGCGCCCTCCTCCAGGAAGCGCCGGGCCGTCGCGCCGCCGATGCCGGCTCCGGCGGCGGCGGTGATCACAGCCGTGCGGCCCTTCAACAGGCCGTGGCCGGCGGTGTAGGCGGGCGCGTTCATGCCCGTACCTCCTCGGGAGGGCCGGGGGCCGGCTCGCCGGACCCGGGTGCGGACGCCTCGACGGTGCTCATGGCCGTACGTTAATCTACCAAACACTTGTTAGGGAAGGATGTGCGGCGGCTCCACCCGCCGCGGCCGAGGAGGCGAACACCTGATGGACCTGACCCAGACGGCTGCGGCGGAGGCCTTCCGGGCCGAGGCCCGCTCCTGGCTCGCCGCCCACGTTCCCGCGGTCCCCCTGCCTTCGCTGGAGACGGAGGAGGGCTTCGCCGCCCACCGCGAGTGGGAGGCGCGCCTGCACGCCGACCGCTGGTCGGTCGTGTCCTGGCCCGAGGAGTACGGGGGCCGGGGCGTGGACATCGTGCGGTGGCTGGTCTTCGAGGAGGAGTACTGGGCGGCGGGCGCGCCCGGCCGGGTCTCGCAGAACGGCATCAACCTGCTGGCCCCGACCCTCTTCGACCACGCGAGTGCGGAGCAGCGCGCCCGGGTGCTGCCGGCCATGGCGAGCGGCGCGGAGATCTGGGCGCAGGCCTGGTCGGAGCCGGAGTCCGGCTCCGACCTGGCCTCCCTGAGGTCGCGGGCGGTCCGCACGGAGGGCGGCTGGCTGCTGTCCGGGCAGAAGACCTGGTCCTCGCGGGCCGCCTTCGCCGACCGGGCCTTCGGCATCTTCCGCACCGACCCGCAGGCGGCGAGGCCGCACCAGGGGCTGACGTACCTGATGTTCGACCTGCGGGCGCCGGGGGTGACGGTGCGGCCCATCGGGCGCCTGGACGGCAAGCCCGCCTTCGCGGAGCTCTTCCTGGACCGGGTCTTCGTACCGGACGGGGACGTCATCGGGGAGCCGGGGCAGGGGTGGCGGATCGCCATGTCGGCCACCGGCAACGAGCGGGGGCTGACGCTGCGGTCGCCGGGCCGGTTCCTGGCGGCCGCGGACCGGCTCGCCGGGCTGTGGGAGGAGGCGGGGGACCCCGGCGACACCGCGCTGCGGGACCGGGTGGCGGACGCCGTGATCGGGGCCCGCGCGTACGAGCTGTTCACCTGGGCCAACGCCTCCCGCTTCGCGCGCGGCGAGACGATCGGCGCCGAGTCCAGCCTGAACAAGGTGTTCTGGTCGCAGTACGACATCGCCCTGCACGAGACGGCCCTGGACCTGCTGGGGCCGGACGCGGAGCTCGCCGGGGGCGAGTGGGCCGAGCCGTGGATCTTCTCGCTGGCCGGGCCGATCTACGCGGGGACCAACGAGATCCAGCGCGACATCATCGCCGAGCGGCTGCTCGGCCTCCCGAAGGGCCGCCGCTGATGCGCTTCCTGCCGACCGACGAGCAGTCGGACTTCGCCCGGACCCTGCGCTCGCTGCTGGCCGCCGCCGACGTCCCGGCGGCGGTACGGGCCTGGGCGGCCGGCGGGCACGGGCCGGGGCGGGCGCTCTGGTCGGCCCTTGCGGACACGGGGTTCTTCGCCCTGGCCGTGCCGCAGGCGTACGACGGCCTGGGCCCGCTCCCGGCGGAGCTGGCGCTGGGCTTCGTGGAGCTGGGCCGGGCGGGGGTGCCCGGACCGGTGGTGGAGACCGCGGCCGCCGCCGTCCTGCTGGCGGAGCTGGGCGACGGGGCCCTGGCCGCACGGTTCCTGCCGGGGCTGGCCGCGGGCGGGGCCTCGGCGACGCTGACCCTGCCGGACGGGGGTCCGTACGCCCTGGACGCGGACGCGGCGACGTACTGCTTCACCGTGTCCGGCGCGGGCGAGCTGCGGCTGGCCGGGGAGGGCGGCGGCCCGCTCCTGGTCTCGACGGACCCCGTGCGACGGCTGTCCGTCCCGGCGCCCGGGGGTGAACTGCTCGCCGCCGGGCCCCGGGTGGCGCGGGCGGCGGGGGCGGCCGGGCGCTGGGCGCGGCTGCTGACGGCGGCCCAGTGCCTGGGCGTGGGGGAGGCACTGCTGGCCCGGACGGTGGAGTACGCCGGGCAGCGCACCCAGTTCGGGACGCCGATCGGCGGGTTCCAGGCGGTCAAGCACCGGCTGGCGGACTCCCTGCTCGACCTGGAGTTCGCCCGTCCCCTGGTGTGGGCGGCAGCGCTGTCGCTCGACCCGGGCGAGGTGGCGGCGGCGAAGGTCGCGGCCGGGGAGTCGGCCTACCGGGTGGCGCTGACGGCGCTCCAGGTGCACGGCGCGGTCGGCTACACCGAGGAGTTGGACCTGTCCCTGTGGCTGCGCAAGGCCCGCCCCCTGCGGGACGCCTGGGGCACGCCGTCGGCGTGCCGGGCGGCGGTCCTCGCCACGCCGGGCCGCCTCGGCGGCCGGTGAGTTCCTCGCCCGAGGGGTTTCATGTCGGCATGACGATCACCAACTGGGCCGCCTTCGAGAAGGCCGAGCCGGAGTTCGCGAAGGCGGTCCGGGACCGCTTCGCGCAGTACGCGCACCACGTCCTCGCCACCCTCCGCAAGGACGGGTCCCCGCGCGTGGCCGGGCTGAACGTCGAAATCCGCGGCGGGGAGCTGTGGCTGGGCATGATGCCGGGATCGATGAAGGCCCGGGACCTCCAGCGCGACCCGCGCTTCGCCCTGCACACCAACCCGGGCGAGGGCGAGACCCTGCCGGACGGGGACGTGCGGGTGTCGGGGCGGGCCGTGGAGATCGTGGACCCGCCCGAACTGCACCGGTACGCGGAGGAGACCGATTCCCCGCACCCCTTCCACCTCTTCCACGCGGACCTGACGGAGGTGGTCCACATCGGCGTGGAGGGCGAGGAACTGGTCGTGCGGGCGTGGACCCCGGCGGGCGGCCTGCGCACCATCCGCCGGGGCAACGACGACGAGCCGGCCCGGGAGGACCCGGTCAGCTGAGCGGGCGGGGGCTCCCGCCGCGCCCGAGCGCGGTGGGGTCGACGTCCACCCAGTTGCGGTCGATGTTGATGGTCACCCCGCCGTACGAGGCGTGGTGGTCCCCGCGGAACTGGTGGGCCCGGCGCCGCCCGGCCCACTGGGCGGTCCCCTTGGGCAGGCCCAGCTCGGCGTTGGCGACGGAGGCGACTCCGTTCCAGCGGGCCACCCACAGCACGTCCGGCATGGCGCCGGGGGCCTGGTGGTGGTGGGCGCTCAGCGCCTTGACGCCGGAGCTCGCCGCGACGTAGGCGCCGGAGCGGTAGCCCCGCTGGTGCAGCCGGACCGTCCAGGCGGTCAGGTAGGAGACGACCGGGCCGTCCCAGGTGGCTCGGTCGGAGTAGCTCTCCAGGTCGTTGTAGAGCACGGTGCCCTTGGGCAGCCCCAGCGACCGGGCGGCGTCCGCCGCTCCGTCGGCGGCGGAGCGGCCCTGCTCGTCGGCCTCGGAGGCGTCGGTGGACAGGCCCGTGCTGGAACTGCGCCAGGGCTGGGGGCCCACCCAGATCGGCATCAGGTGCCAGCCCGCCTCGGCCTGTTTGCGCACCCAGGCGGCCGTGAGCCGCGGCTGGGCGCAGGCACGGGCGCGGCCCCCGATGTAGACGCCGACCGCGCGGAAGGGGGACGCGGCCCGCCAGGCGTCCATGGACCGCTGGGGCGGGGCCGTGCAGGCGTCGAAACCCTGGCCGGTGAAGGGTTCCTGAGCGGTGCGCAGGGCCGCGGTGGCGGCCGTGGCCGCGGCGGGCGCCGGCACGGGGCGCTGGGTTCCGGGGGCGGTACGGGCCTGCGCCAGGACCTCCCGTACGGCGTCGGGCGAGGCCCCGTAGGAAACGGTGGCCATGATCCCGGAGCGGCGCAGGGCGTAGCGGAGCTCGTTGCTGTCGGAGCGGGCCGGGACCTCGGGCAGGGCCTTGACGGAGTCCACGGCGACGGTGGGGACGTCGGCGCGCGGCGGGGCGCCGTCGAGGGGTTCGAGGTGCAGGGTGTCGGCGCGGCGTACGGCGGCCCGGCCGGTGCAGTCGGCCTGGGTGCCCGCGGGGCCGAGGTAGAGGGTGGGCAGGTCGAGGCGCAGGCAGGCGTCGGGGTTCCGGTCGAGGTCGACGACCCGCCAGTCGGCGGGAAGGGCGAGGCGCAGCCCGCGGTAGTCGACGGTCCGCGCCTCGGCGGCGGCCGTGACCGTGGCGCCGGCGAGGGGGAGGGGGAACAGCAGGGCGGCGCCGATGAGGCCGCTCAGCAGCGTGCGGGTGGGAGCCATGGTGCCGATAGGTACCAGACGGGCACCCGCCTCGACGCAGGCCCGTACCGGGGCGGATGGTCCGTTCGGCCCAGGTCGCGCGCACCGGGTCCGGCCGGGCCGCCGCGAGCCGGTCCTCCGCGACCGGCGGTGCGACCGGCGGCAGCGGCGTCTCCCACGGCCCTCGGCGTGCGTCACCCGCACGAGCGAATCGGGCTCGGCCCCGTCGAACCTGCTCCAGGATGGCGCCCGGCACGCCACCGCGCCCGCTATCCCTGGTCGGGGACATAGCGGGCGCGGTGTCGGAGTTCCGTACACCGTTGTACGGACCGTATGAGGGGTCCCGCCCGTGCGGGCGGGGGGCCTCCCTCGCGGGAGGACCCGGGGGCCGTCGCGGCCCCCGGGGCGGGGCAGGGTTACACGGTCAGCGAGCGGTCCGTCGGCTTGACCGGGTACGGCAGGGCGCTCGTACCCGTCAGGAAGCGGTCCACACCGCGGGCGGCCGAGCGGCCCTCCGCGATGGCCCAGACGATGAGCGACTGGCCGCGGCCGGCGTCGCCGGCGACGAAGACGCCGTCGACGTTGGTCGCGTAGGAGGCGTCGCGCTCGATGTTGCCGCGCGCGTCCAGTGCCAGGCCGAACTGCTGGACCAGCCCGTTCTCCTGGTCCGTGCCGGTGAAGCCCATCGCCAGGGTGACCAGCTGCGCCGGGAGGACGCGCTCGGTGCCGGGCTTCGAGGTGAGCTTGCCGTCGACGAACTCCACCTCGGTGAGGTGCAGCGACTGGACGTTGCCGTCCTCGTCGCCCTCGAAGTGGGTGGTGGAGACGGAGTAGACCCGCTCGCCGCCCTCCTCGTGGGCCGAGGTGACCTTGTACAGCATCGGGAACGTCGGCCACGGCTGGCCGGCGGTCCGGTCCTCCGAGGGGCGCGGCATGATCTCCAGCTGCGTGACCGAGGCCGCGCCCTGGCGGTGGGCGGTGCCCACGCAGTCCGCGCCGGTGTCGCCGCCGCCGATGACCACGACGTGCTTGCCCTCGGCGGTGATGGGGGGCGCCATGAAGTCGCCCTCCTGGACCTTGTTGGCGAGCGGCAGGTACTCCATCGCGAAGTGGATGCCGTTCAGCTCGCGGCCCGGGACCGGCAGGTCGCGGGAGACGGTCGCGCCGGCCGCGATGACGACCGCGTCGTAGCGCCGGCGCAGCTGCGTAGCGTCCAGGTCGCGGCCGATCTCCACACCGGTACGGAACTTGGTGCCCTCCGCGCGCATCTGCTCGATGCGGCGGTTGATGTGCACCTTCTCCATCTTGAACTCGGGGATGCCGTAGCGGAGCAGGCCGCCGACGCGGTCGGCGCGCTCGTACACGGCGACCGTGTGTCCGGCCCGCGTCAGCTGCTGGGCGGCGGCGAGCCCCGCGGGGCCCGAGCCGATGACGGCGACGGTCTTGCCCGAGAGGCGCTCCGGGGGCTGCGGGGTGACGCCGCCGTTGTCCCAGGCCTTGTCGATGATCGAGACTTCGACGTTCTTGATGGTGACCGCGGGCTGGTTGATGCCCAGGACGCAGGCCGACTCGCAGGGAGCCGGGCACAGGCGGCCGGTGAACTCCGGGAAGTTGTTCGTCGCGTGCAGCCGCTCCGACGCCGCGGTCCAGTCCTCGCGGTAGGCGAAGTCGTTCCACTCGGGGATCAGGTTCCCGAGCGGACAGCCGTTGTGGCAGAAGGGGATGCCGCAGTCCATGCAGCGGCCGGCCTGCTTGCTGATGATCGGGAGCAGCGAGCCCGGGACGTAGACCTCGTTCCAGTCCTTCAGCCGCTCCGCGACGGGACGGGTGCAGGCGGTCTCGCGGGTCGTGGTGAGGAAGCCCTTCGGGTCAGCCATGGGTCGCCGCCTCCATCATCTTCTCGGTGGTCTCGGTCTCCGAGAGTCCGGCCAGCTCAGCGGCGTCCTTGGCGGCGAGCACTGCCTTGTACGTGGTCGGGATGATCTTGCTGAAGCGGTCCGCCGCGACGGACCAGTCGGCGAGGAGCTTCGCGGCGACGGTGGAGCCGGTCTCCTCCTCGTGGCGGCGCACGACATCGTGCAGCCACTGCTTGTCCGTGTCGGACAGGACGGTCTCGACGGCGTCCGCGTTGCCGAGGTTGACGTTGTCCGGGTCGAGGTCGATGACGTACGCGACGCCGCCCGACATGCCGGCCGCGAAGTTGCGGCCCGTCTCGCCCAGGACGACCGCCCGGCCGCCGGTCATGTACTCGCAGCCGTGGTCGCCCACGCCCTCCGAGACGACCAGCGCACCGGAGTTGCGGACGCAGAAGCGCTCGCCGGTGCGGCCGCGCAGGAACATCTCGCCGCCGGTCGCGCCGTAGCCGATGGTGTTGCCGGCGATGGTCGAGTACTCGGCGAGGTGGTCGGCGCCGCGGTCCGGGCGGACCACGATCCGGCCGCCCGAGAGGCCCTTGCCCACGTAGTCGTTGGCGTCGCCCTCGAGGCGGAGGGTGATGCCCTTCGGCACGAAGGCGCCGAAGGACTGGCCGGCCGACCCGGTGAAGGTGAGGTCGATGGTGTCGTCGGGCAGGCCCGCACCGCCGAACCGCTTGGTGACCTCGTGGCCGAGCATGGTGCCGACGGTCCGGTTGATGTTGCGGATCGCGACCCGGGCGCGGACCGGCTGGGCCTCCTCGGCCGAGGCGGCGTTCAGCGCGTCGGCCGAGAGCTTGATCAGCTCGTTGTCCAGGGCCTTCTCCAGACCGTGGTCCTGCTCGATCAGGGCGTGGCGGACCGCGCCCTCGGGCAGTTCGGGCACGTAGAAGAGCGGCTCCAGGTCGAGGCCCTGGGCCTTCCAGTGCGTGACGGCCTTGGTGGTGTCGAGGAGTTCGGCGTGGCCGACGGCCTCTTCGATCGTGCGGAAGCCCAGCTCGGCGAGGATCTCGCGGACCTCCTCGGCGATGAACTCGAAGAAGTTGACGACGAACTCGGGCTTGCCCGAGAAGCGCTCGCGCAGGACCGGGTTCTGCGTGGCGATGCCGACCGGACAGGTGTCCAGGTGGCAGACCCGCATCATGACGCAGCCGGAGACGACGAGCGGCGCGGTGGCGAAACCGAACTCCTCGGCGCCGAGCAGCGCGGCGATGACCACGTCGCGGCCGGTCTTGAGCTGGCCGTCCGTCTGGACGACGATGCGGTCGCGCAGTCCGTTGAGCAGCAGCGTCTGCTGGGTCTCGGCGAGGCCGAGCTCCCAGGGTCCGCCCGCGTGCTTCAGCGAGGTGAGCGGCGAGGCGCCCGTGCCGCCGTCGTGGCCGGAGATCAGGACGACGTCCGCGTGCGCCTTGGAGACGCCCGCGGCGACCGTGCCCACGCCGACCTCGGAGACCAGCTTCACGTGGATGCGGGCGGCCGGGTTGGCGTTCTTGAGGTCGTGGATCAGCTGGGCCAGGTCCTCGATGGAGTAGATGTCGTGGTGCGGCGGCGGGGAGATCAGGCCGACGCCCGGGGTGGAGTGCCGGGTCTTGGCGACCCACGGGTAGACCTTGTGGCCGGGCAGCTGGCCGCCCTCGCCGGGCTTGGCGCCCTGCGCCATCTTGATCTGGATGTCGTCCGCGTTGACCAGGTACTCGCTCGTCACACCGAAGCGGCCGGAGGCGACCTGCTTGATGGCGGAGCGGCGCGCCGGGTCGTAGAGGCGGTCCGGGTCCTCGCCGCCCTCACCGGTGTTGGACTTGCCGCCCAGCTGGTTCATGGCGATGGCGAGGGTCTCGTGGGCCTCGCCCGAGATGGAGCCGTACGACATGGCGCCGGTGGAGAAGCGCTTGACGATGTCGGCGACCGACTCGACCTCGTCGACGGAGATCGGCGGGCGGGCTCCCGCCCCGTCGGTCTTGAACCCGAAGAGCCCGCGCAGCGTCATCAGGCGCTCGGACTGCTCGTTCACCCGGTCCGTGTACTGCTTGAAGATGTCGTAGCGGCGGTTGCGGGTGGCGTGCTGGAGGCGGAAGACCGTCTCGGGGTCGAACAGGTGCGGCTCGCCCTCGCGGCGCCACTGGTACTCGCCGCCGATCTCCAGCGCGCGGTGCGTGGCCGCGATGCCGGAGGCCGGGTAGGCCTTGGCGTGGCGCGCGGCCACCTCCTTGGCGATGACGTCCAGGCCGGCGCCGCCGATCTTGGTGGCGGTGCCGGCGAAGTACGCGCCGACGAACTCCTCGTTCAGGCCCACGGCCTCGAAGACCTGGGCGCCGCGGTAGGAGGCGACGGTGGAGATGCCCATCTTGGACATGACCTTCAGGACGCCCTTGCCCAGCGCGTAGATCAGGTTCTTGATGGCCTGCTCCGGCTCCAGGCCGGTCAGGAAGGTACCCGCGCGCAGCAGGTCCTCGACGGACTCCATGGCGAGGTACGGGTTGACGGCGGCCGCGCCGTAGCCGATCAGCAGCGCGACGTGGTGGACCTCGCGGACGTCGCCGGCCTCGACCAGCAGGCCCACGCGGGTGCGCTGCTTGGTGGCGATGAGGTGGTGGTGCACCGCGGAGGTGAGGAGCAGCGACGGGATCGGCGCGTGCTCGGCGTCCGAGTGGCGGTCCGACAGGACGATCAGGTGCGCGCCGTTCGCGATGGCCGCGTCGACCTCGCCCCGGATCTCGTCCAGGCGGGCGGCGAGCGCGTCGCCGCCGCCGGAGACCCGGTAGAGGCCGGAGAGCGTCGCGGCCTTCATGCCCGGCATGTCGCCATCGGCGTTGACGTGTATGAGCTTGGCCAGCTCGTCGTTGTCGATCACCGGGAAGGGCAGGGTGACGCTGCGGCAGGACGCGGCGGTCGGCTCCAGCAGGTTGCCCTGCGGGCCCAGCGAGGACAGCAGCGAGGTGACGAGCTCCTCGCGGATGGCGTCCAGCGGCGGGTTGGTGACCTGCGCGAAGAGCTGCGTGAAGTAGTCGAAGAGCAGTCGGGGGCGCTCGGACAGGGCCGCGATCGGGGAGTCCGTGCCCATGGAGCCCAGGGGCTCGCCGCCGGTGCGGGCCATCGGCGCGAGGATGACGCGCAGCTCTTCCTCGGTGTAGCCGAAGGTCTGCTGGCGGCGGGTGACCGAGGCGTGGGTGTGCACGATGTGCTCGCGCTCGGGCAGGTCCGTCAGCTCGATCTCGCCGGTCTCCAGCCATTCGGCGTACGGAGCGGCGCCGGCCAGCTCGGCCTTGATCTCGGAGTCCTCGATGATCCGGTGCTGGGCGGTGTCGACGAGGAACATCTTGCCGGGCTGCAGGCGGCCCTTGCGGACGACCTTGGCCGGGTCGATGTCGAGCACGCCGACCTCGGAGCCGAGGACGACGAGGCCGTCGTCGGTGACCCAGTAGCGGCCGGGGCGCAGGCCGTTGCGGTCGAGGACCGCGCCGACCTGGGTGCCGTCGGTGAAGGTGACGCAGGCCGGGCCGTCCCACGGCTCCATCTGCGTGGAGTGGTACTTGTAGAACGCGCGCAGCGCCGGGTCCATGGAGGTGTGGTTCTCCCACGCCTCCGGGATCATCATCAGCACGCTGTGCGGCAGGGAGCGCCCGCCGAGGTGGAGCAGCTCCAGGACCTCGTCGAAGGAGGCGGAGTCGGAGGCGTCCGGGGTGCAGATCGGGAAGATCCGGTCCAGCGCGCCCTCGCCGAAGACCCCGGAGGCCAGCTGGGACTCGCGGGCCTTCATCCAGTTCCGGTTGCCCTTGACCGTGTTGATCTCGCCGTTGTGCGCGACGAAGCGGTACGGGTGGGCGAGCGGCCAGGACGGGAAGGTGTTCGTCGAGAACCGGGAGTGGACCAGGGCGAGCGTCGACGCGAAGCGGCGGTCGGAGAGGTCCGGGAAGAAGGGCTCCAGCTGGCCGGTGGTCAGCATGCCCTTGTAGACGATGGTGCGCGCGGACAGCGACGGGAAGTAGACCCCGGCTTCGCGCTCGGCGCGCTTGCGCAGCACGAAGGCCTTGCGGTCCAGCTCGATGCCGGTACTCCCGTTGCTCACGAAGAGCTGCGAGAAGGCCGGCATGGTGGCGCGGGCGCCGTTGCCGAGCAGGTCCGGGGTGACCGGGACCTCGCGCCAGCCGAGGACCGTGAGGTCCTCCTCGGCGGCGATGGCCTCGATCTGCGCGACGGCCTGTGCGGAGTCGTCGGCGGGCAGGAAGGCGATGCCGACGGCGTACGCGCCGGCCTCGGGGAGCTCGAAGCCGGCCACCTCGCGCAGGAACGCGTCCGGCACCTGGCAGAGGATTCCGGCGCCGTCGCCCGAGTCGGGCTCGGAGCCCGTCGCGCCGCGGTGCTCGAGGTTCCGCAATACGGTCAGCGCCTGCTCGACCAGCGTGTGGCCGGCCTCGCCGGTGAGGTTGGCCACGAAGCCGACGCCGCAGGCGTCGTGCTCGTTGCGCGGGTCGTACATGCCCTGCTGGGCGGGGCGACCGTCCATGGGCGACCAGGCGTTGGTGCTGGAGCCGGTCGCGGAGTGCGTGGATGCGGAACGCATCGGCTCTCCCGTCGTCGTCGTGGCATATGTGCATAGCCGAGGGACGACGTTGGCCCTCTGCGAAATTTCGTGCAGATTACATGATGACGACAATCCCGAGAAGCGGATACGTCATTCCAGCATGCGGACACTGCGCGAGGCAGAAAGAGGGGACCCCGGCGGGTCGATCAGGTGGTGATCGCGGGCCGAAGGTCCCGACGCGAGGGGGCATCGTTGCCCGGCGCCTGGAAGTGATTCCCGGCGGCCACAGGATCGAAACCGCCGAGTAACCGACTACTTATGTTGCGTACTGCATAGTGTCTCACTCTCTGCGCGGTCAGCCTACGGCCCCACCGATCCAGGTTCCCAGGATGTACGTCACACCCGCCGCCGCGCCACCCAGGACGAGCTGGCGCAGGCCGCTGTACCACCAGGACCGGGCGGTGACCCGCGAGACCACCGCGCCGCAGCCGAAGAGTCCCGCCAGGGCCAGCAGCACCGCCGGCCACAGGGACACGGAGCCGAGGAGGTACGGCAGCAGCGGCAGCAGGGCGCCCAGCGCGAAGGAGCCGAAGGAGGAGACCGCGGCGACGAGGGGCGACGGCAGGTCGTCCGGGTCGATCCCGAGCTCCTCGCGGGCGTGGATCTCCAGCGCCTGCTCGGGGTCGCGGGACAGCTGCATGGCGACCTCGCGGGCGAGGGAGGGCTCGACGCCGCGGGAGACGTAGAGCTCCGCCAGCTCCTCCATCTCGTCGACCGGGTGCTTGCGCAGCTGCTGCCGCTCTATGTCGAGCTCCGCGAGGACCAGCTCGCGCTGCGAGGCGACGGAGGTGTACTCGCCGGCCGCCATCGAGAAGGCGCCGGCCGCCAGACCCGCCAGGCCGGTGATCACGATGGTGTGCGGGGCGACGGCGCCGCCGGCCACACCGGTCATCAGGGCGAGGTTCGACACGAGCCCGTCCATGGCACCGAAGACCGCCGGGCGCAGCCATCCGCCGTTGACGTCGCGGTGGGTGTGGTTGTCGCGGTGGGCGGTGTGCAGCGGCGCTTCGACGTCGATGATGGACATGGTGCGTTCTCTCCCCTTTTGCGTGCGGGGGCATGCCGAACGGCCTCGCGGTCGACGCGCGGACACCCACTCCCCCTAAACACCTCGAAACTACGCACGATTTTCGGCGCCCGCCAGCAAGGAAGGCCGTACTTACCTGCGGTTTTGCAGATCGGCGACCGGGTGACGGGAGCCGTCGCGGGGTGTTTCGCGGCGAGCGACAAACCACATGCCATGGCACAAATCCCCCAAGGGCTCATCATGAGTCCCATCAAGTGGAGAGGCGCGCCATGGAGCTGATTGCATGCAATCCGCAGGTCCTCCTCGAACGGGCCAGGGGCGCTCTTCTGGGACTCGCGGTGGGTGACGCGCTGGGCGCCCCCGCGGAGAACATGAAGCCGTCAGAGATCCGGGCGAAGTGGGGCCGCATCGAGGGTTTCGTGTCGGACGACCCGGCGGGTACGGACGACACCGAATACGCGATCTTCTCCGGGCTCCTGCTGGCCCGGCACGGCACGGCCCTGACGGTCTCCCACGTGGAGCGGGCCTGGCACCACTGGATCGCGGACCTGGACGAGGGCCCCTTCCGCGGCGCGGGCTTCTCGGAGCGCGGCACGCTGGAGAACCTCCGCCGGGGGCTCGCGGCCCCCATCTCCGCCCAGCACCGCCACGCCTGGTCGGACGGCCTGGCGATGCGGGCGGCCCCCTTCGGGGTCTTCGCGGCGGGCAGGCCGGCGGAGGCCGCGCGGCTCGTCGCGATCGACGGGTGCGTGAGCCACGACGGCGAGGGCATCTACGGCGGGCAGGCGATCGCGGCGGGCGTCGCCGCGGCCATGGCGGGCGGCTCACCGGCCTCCGTGATCTCGGCGGCGCTGTCGGTCATCCCCTCCGACTCCTGGACGGCCCGCTCCCTGCGGCGGGCGGTGACGGCGGCGCCGCGCGGTGAACGGGCGGTCCGCTCGGCGGTCGTCATCGGCGGCTACCCGTGGACGGACCTGGCGCCGGAGGCGGTGGGACTGGCCTTCGGGGCGTTCGCGGCGTGCCGGGGCGACTTCCCGTCCTCCGTGCTCACCGCGGTGAACATGGGCCGCGACGCGGACACCACGGCGGCGGTGGCCGGCGCCCTGGCCGGCGCGATGTCGGGCGCCGCGGCGATCCCCGCCGCCTGGGCGTCGGCCATCGGCCCGGTGCGCGGCAGCTGTCTGCCCTCGATGCGGGGCTACCACGTCCTGGACATCGCGGACCTCCTCACCCCCGAATACGAGGGCCCCAGATGACCCCGCCCCCCTACACCCCGGACCCCCAGACCCCGCCTCCGCCGCCTGCCGCGCCGCCCCCGGCGGAACGCCCGCCCGCGGACCGGGCCGAGCCCGGACCGGACGGCGCGGGCCCGGCCGACACCGGACTCGCCGCGGGCCCGCTCAACGCCGGACCGACCGACGCGGACCCGCTCGACGCCGGACCGGCCGACGCCCCGCTCCCGCAGCCCGCACTCCGCGCCCCGGCGCCACCGGGCCGGCGCCCCGGGATCGGGGACCTGCCCCCGATCGGCGGAACGGCCGCCGCCCGGCCCATCCCACCCCCGCCGCCACGCACGGACCCGCCCGTCACCACCCCACCGCCGTGCACGAACCCCTCCGCCACCACCCCACCGCGACCCGCAGGCCCGGGCACCTCCGCCACCCCGACCCCGCCCCGCACGAACCCGGCCACCCGGACCGACACCGCGGCCCCGACCGCGGACATGCCCCGCACGGCCGGGGACCAGGCTGCGGACCTCGGAGCCGCGCCCGCCCCGGAGGCGCCGGTCGTCGGGGACCCGCCCGCCCCGCCGCGCGCCACCCCCACCCTGCCCGGACCGGACACCGAAACCCCGCCGAGCCCTCCCACGCCAGCCCCCCGCGCGGGAGTCCGTACCGCCGAGCACCCCGCAGGGGACCTCGCAGGGGACCTCGCCCCCGACCCCCGCCGCATCGAAGGGCTCCTCCTCGGGCTCGCCGCAGGCGACGCGGCCGGCTGGCCCGCCGCCCGGCACCGGGCCAGCCGCATGCCCGAGTGGACCCGCCGTCTCACCCGCGAGCTCGACACCTTCGCCGAGCAGAACGCCACCACCACCCTCCCCGTCCCCATCGCCCTCAACCAGCCCCCGGAGCCCCTGCGCCTGGGCCCGAGCGACGACGCCGAGTGGGCGGCCTTCGCCGCCGAGTCCGTGCTCACCGCCGCCGGCGTCCTGCTCAGCGACCTCTCCCGGTCCCGCCGCATGCGCGCCGCCATCGACCTCGCCTGGAACGCCCTCGCCTCCGAGGTCGCCGCCGCGGCCGAACGCGCCCCCGAGGTGGAATCCGCCGTCCTCCCCCTCCGCGCCCGGATCTCCGTGCGCGCCGGGCTCGGCAACCTCGCCGCCGGGCTGCGGCCCCCCGCCACCGGCCACGACAACCCGCACTACTTCGACGACGCCGCCTGCATCCGCGCCTGCGTCCTCGGCGCCGTCCACCCCGGCTCCCCGGCCGCCGCCGCGGACCTGGCGGAGTTCGACGCGCGCTACACCCAGGACGGCGACGGCGTCCACGGCGCCCGCGCGATGGCCGCCGCCATCGCCACCGCCCTCGCGGGAGGCGACGTCGACGCCGCCGTCGAGGCCGCGCTCGCCCAGCTCCCCGAGGCCACCGAGATCGGCCGCAACGCCCGCCACGCCGTCGAGCTCGCCCGTACCCGCGGCGACGGCGGCGCCTTCTCCATCGTCCCCGTCCTCGAACACGAGATCGTGGACCACGTCTACAGCTACGGCATCGCCGCGGCCGAGACCGTCCCCGTGGCCCTCGCCCTCGCGACCGCCGCCCGCGGCAGGGTGGCCGAGGCCGTGCCCTCCGCCGCCTGCCTGTCCCGCGTCGCGGACTCCGCCCCCGCCCTCGCCGGCGCGCTCACCGGAGCGCTCGGCGGCGGCGACTCGATCCCCGCCGCCTGGCGCGAGGCCTGCCGGACCCTCTCCGGCTGCGCCCTCCCCCGCCTCGCCGGCACCGACCTCGTCGAACTCGCCGCGCTGCTGGCGGGCACGGAACTCACCTCACCCAAGGGATGATTCGGACATGACGCTCACGTTGGAGGACCGGGCCCGCGGAGCCCTCGTCGGAGCAGCCGTCGGCGACGCGCTCGGCGGCCCGGTGGAGGGCTGGACCCCGGACCAGATCGTGGAACGGCACGGCGGCCGCGTGCACGGCATCGTCGGCCCGTGGCACGACGACTGGCGCACGGCCCGGCCCATCGCCCCGTACCACAAGGGCGACGGCCACGTCACCGACGACACCTTGATGACGCACGCGCTGGTGCGGGTCTACGAGGCCGTACGGGACCACCTCGACGCCTACTCGATCGCCGACCACCTGGTCCCCGATCTGATGGGGAACCCCCGGTGGATCCCCGAACTCGAAGCGGAGGCCCTGCCCTTGCAGCGGATCTTCCTCGCCGAGAAGTGGATCGTGGCCCGGCTGCACTACGCACATGTGGACCCGCGCGAGGCGGGCAGCGGCAACATCGTCAACTGCGGGGCGGCGATGTACATGGCGCCGGTGGGCATCGTCAACGCGGGCAACCCGGCGGGCGCGTACGCGGAGGCGCTGGACGTCGCCGGGGCGCACCAGTCCTCGTACGGGCGGGAGGCGGCGGGCGTGTTCGCCGCGGCGGTGGCGGCCGCCTGCGTCCCGGGCGCCACCGCCGCCTCGGTGGTGGACACCGCCCTCGCCCTGGCCAAGGACGGCACCCGCGCGGCCGTCGAGGCGGTCTGCGAGGTGGCGCGCCGCCACCGGGACTTCGAGTCGGCACTGGTCCCGCTCCGGACCGCCGTGGCCCCCTACGACTCGGTCGGCCCGGACTACCGCGCGCCGTCGCTGGGGGCGCGGCGCCCGTCCCGGCTGCACTCCATCGAGGAACTGCCGGTCGCCCTCGGCATGCTGCTGATCGCGGACGGAGCGTACGAGGCCTCGGTCCTCGGCGCCGTCAACTACGGCCGCGACTGCGACTCCATCGCCACGATGGCGGGGGCGATCGCGGGAGCCCTGGGCGGCGAGGCGGCGGTCCCCGAGGCCTGGGCCAAGCAGGTCGCCGAAGCGAGCCGCCTCGACCTGCACGCCCCGGCCGCGGCGCTGGCGGAGGTGGCCCGGGAGGTCTTCGCGCTGGACCGCTCCCGCCGCCGGGCCCACGAGGCGGCCTTCACCGCCCTCGCGACCTCCCGGTGACCGCCCGCGCACGGCCCCCGGAACCCACCCCGCCCCCCGCGGCCGCCGAACCGCGCACGGAAACCCGCCCGACCCGCCCGACCGCACCCCCGGCCACCCGCCCGGACCCCGCACCCCCCGGCGGCCCCCGGACGCGGCCCGACCCAACCCCCACAACCACCCGTCCGGGCGCCGGGGTCCACACCCCGACGGGCCCGGCGCACGGACGGAACACCCCGCACACGGCCCCCGGCGGAGCCCCCGCACGCCCCGACACCCCGGAACCAGAGCCCGCACCAGAATCGGCAGCCGGACCGCACGCGGCCCCCGGCAGGGCCACGGCAACCCCCGGCGACCCGGGAACGGAGCCCGCTCCAGACCCGGCGCCCGGACCGCCCACCCCACACGCGGCCCCCGGCCGGGCCCCGGCACCCCCCGGCGGCGCCCGGCACGAGCCGGCCGAGCGGCACACCCCACACGCGGCCCCCGGCGGAGCCCCCGCACCCCCCGGCGGCGTCCGGCACGAGCCGGCCGGGACGCAGCCCGCCGCCCCGCCCGCCGGACGGCCCGTACGGCTCACCTGGGCGCAGCCCGAGGACCTCGTCGGGCACGAGCTCCGGCAGGCCGCCGAGGACGGCCGGGACGCGGACGCCGTCCGGCGGACCTGGCGGGCCGCGGGCGGTCGCGAAGCTCCGGAGCGGGCCGGAGCCCGCGACGTGCCGGCGCCGCCGGAACTGCGCGCCCTGGCCTCCCGGCTCCTCGACGAGCTGGCGGCGCTCCCGGCCCCCTCCCGCGCGAACGAGCCGCAGTCCTGGGAGGCGATCAGCGCGGCCTGCCGGCCCGGGCCGCACGCCGCCGCAGGCCCGGCCGGGGCCGTCCCGCCGGGTCGGGACCTCCGCGGCGCCGCACCGGACGGGGGCGAGCGGGCTCCACGGCACGGCTCCCCCGCCCCCGGCCCCGCCCCCGACGCCGCCCGCGACGCCACCCCGGCACCCCGCCCCCGGCCGGAGCCGCACCACGGGCGCGCTCCCGAGCGCGGGCCGCGGCCCGGCCTCCCGCCGGACCCGGCCCGCGGAGCCCCCGATCCGGTACTCCGGACCCGGCTGGAAGCCGCCTGGTTGGGGCGGGCCGCCGGGTGCCTCCTCGGCAAGCCCGTCGAGAAGCTGCCCCTGGCCGGCATCCGGGCCTTGGCCCGCGCCGCCGGCAACTGGCCGCTCGACGACTGGTTCACCGCCCGCGGAGTCCCCGCGGAGCTGCTGGCCGCCCACCCGTGGAACCGCCGCTCCGCCCCCACCTCCCTCGCTGAGAACATCGACGGCATGCCGGAGGACGACGATCTCAACTACCCCCTGCTGAACCTGCTGTTGCTCCAGCGGTGCGGCAAGCGCTTCACCACCGCCGACGTCGCCCGCCTCTGGCTCGACGAACTGCCCGCGGGGCGGACCTTCACCGCCGAGCGCGCCGCCTACCGCAATCTGCTCCTCGGGCTGGAGCCCCCCGCCACCGCCACCCACCACAACCCCTTCCGGGAGTGGATCGGCGCCCTCATCCGCGCCGACGTCCACGGCTGGACCAATCCGGGCGACCCGGCCGCCGCCGCGGCCCAGGCGTACCGGGACGCCGCCTTGACCCACACCGGCAACGGCGTCTACGCCGCCCTCCTCGTCGCCGCCGCCACCGCCGAGGCCGCCGGCGGCGGCGCGGACGTGCACCGAGCGCTGCGGGCCGGGCTGGCCGCCGTACCACCGCGCTCGCGCCTCGCCGAAGCCGTCCGCTTCGGGATCGCCGCAGCGGCCGCCGCCGCCGGGGCCGCGGCCGGCTTCGACCGCGTCGTCGACGCCCTGCACGCCCGCTACGGCCACTACCACTGGGTCCACGCCGTCCCCAACACCGCCCTGATCGCCGCCGCCCTCACCCACGCCGACGGGGACTTCACCCGCTCCGTCTGCGGCGCCGTGTCGGGCGGCTGGGACACCGACTCCAACGGGGCCACCGCCGGCGCCCTCGCCGGGCTCCTCGCCGGCTCGCCGGACGCCCTCCCCGAGCGCTGGACCGCCCCGCTCAGGAACCGCCTCGCCACCAGCGTCCCCGGCTTCGACGGAGCCGGTTTCGACACCCTCGCCCACCTCACCGCACAGGAGGCAGCACGCTCATGACGGCCATCGCCGTGCTCGGCAGTACGAACATGGACCTCGTCGCCTACGTCCCCAAGGCCCCCCGCACGGGGGAGACCGTGACCGGCAGCGCCTTCCGCACCGTCCCCGGCGGCAAGGGGGCCAACCAGGCCGTGGCCGCCGCCCGCCTCGGCGGAGAGGTGGTGATGATCGGGGCGGTCGGGGCCGACGAGTTCGGCGTACGGCTGCGCTCCGCGCTCGCCTCGGCCGGGGTCGAGACGGCGGCCCTGCGCACGGTGGAGGGTGCCAGCGGCACCGCCCACATCACCGTGGACGACGAGGGCGGCAACAGCATTGTCGTGATCCCGGGCGCCAATGCCCGCGTCACCGGCCTGGAGGCGGGCGACGACAGCCGGATCGCCGCCTCGGACACGCTCCTCCTCCAGCTCGAACTCCCCCTGGAGGCCGTCCTCGCCGGTGCCCGGGCCGCCCGCGCACACGGCGTCCGTACGGTCCTCACCCCGGCACCGGCCCGGCCGCTGCCGGCCGAACTCCTCGCCGCCACCGACCTCCTGGTCCCCAACGAGCACGAGGCGGCCGCCCTCACCGGCCTCACCGACCCCCGCCAGGCCGCCGCGGCGCTGCTGCACGAGGTGCCGGAGGTGGTCGTCACCCTGGGGGCGGCCGGCGTGCTGTGGGCCGCTCGCGGCCGGGAACCGCTGGCCGTGCCGGCCACGCCGGTACGGGCGGTGGACACCACCGCCGCCGGGGACACCTTCGTCGGCGCCCTCGCCGTGGCGCTCGGCGAGGGCCGTGCGATGCCGGAGGCCCTGCGCTGGGCCTCGGCGGCGGCGGCGCTCTCGGTCCAGCGGCCGGGGGCTCAGGACTCGATGCCCACCCGCGGAGAGACGGACGCCTTCGCCGCGGCCGACGCGGGCGGGACCGCGACCGCGGCCCGGCCCGGCGCCGGTTCCGCACCCCCCGCAGGGGCCGGCACCGGGGCGGGCGCGGACGAACGCGGGGCCGCCTCATGACCCCCACCGCCGCCGCGCCGCCCGGCCCGGCCTCGGCGGGCAGCGCGGCCAGCCCGGTCGGCCCGGCCAGCCCGGTCGGCCCGGCCGAGGTGATCGACGCGACCGGTCCAGGCGACCCGGGCGACAACCCGGGCCGCCCTGCCGACGCGACCATCGCAGGCGACACGGCCGACGCGACTGGTGCGGCCTACGCAGGTGGCGCGGGCGACGCGGGCGACGCGGCCGGCGTGGCCAGCGCGGCTGACACGGTCGGCGCTGCCAGCGCGGGCAGCGCGGGCAGCGCGGGCAGCGCGGGCACAGCTACCGGCCCCGGACCCGGACCGGGGCCCGGACAAGGGCCGGGGCCCGGACCAAGGCCAGGGCCCGGACCAAGGCCAGGGCCCGGACCAAGGCCAGGGCCCGGACCAAGGCCAGGGCCCGGACCAAGGCCAGGGCCCGGACAAGGGCCAGGGCCCGGACCAGAGCCAGGGCCCGGACCAGAGCCAGGGCCCGGACCAGAGCCAGGGCCCGGACCAGAGCCAGGGCCCGGACCAGAGCCAGGGCCCGGACAAGAGCCAGGGCCCGGACAAGGGCCAGGGCCCGGACCAGAGCCAGGGCCCGGACCCGGACCCGGACCGGCCCCCGGGCCCGGGCCCCTCCAGGGGCTGCGCGTCCTCGATCTCGCCACCCTCTTCGCCGGCCCCCTGGCCGCGACCCTGCTCGGCGACTTCGGCGCCGAGGTGGTCAAGGTGGAGCACCCCGGCCGCCCGGACCCCTCCCGGGGCCACGGCCCCGCCAAGGACGGTGTCGGCCTGTGGTGGAAGCTGCTGGGCCGGAACAAGCGGACGATGACCCTCGACCTGTCCACCCCCGGCGGCCGGGACACCCTGCTGCGCCTGGCCGCCACCGCCGACGTGATCGTCGAGAACTTCCGCCCCGGCACCCTGGAGAAGTGGGGCCTGGGCTGGCCGGAGCTGTCGGCGGTCAACCCGCGCCTGGTCCTGGCCCGCGTCACGGCCTTCGGCCAGCAGGGCCCGTACGCCCACCGTCCCGGCTTCGGCACCCTCGCCGAGGCGATGAGCGGCTTCGCCGCGATCACCGGGGAGCCGGACGGGCCGCCGACCCTGCCGCCCTTCGGCCTCGCGGACTCGATCGCCGCCCTGACCACCGCGTACGCCGTCATGACCGCGCTCGCCGGACGCGACCGGACCGGGCGGGGCCAGGTCGTGGACCTGGCCATCATCGAGCCGATCCTCACCGTGCTGGGCCCGCACCCGCTCTGGTACGACCAGCTCGGCTACGTCCAGCGACGCACCGGCAACCGCTCCACGAACAACGCCCCCCGCAACACCTACCGGAGCCTCGACGGGCGCTGGCTGGCGGTCTCCACCTCCGCCCAGTCCATCGCGGAGCGGGTGGTGCGCCTGGTCGGCCGGCCCGAGCTGATCGCCGAGCCGTGGTTCGCGACCGGTTCCGGCCGGGCCGCCCACGCGCCCGTGCTCGACGAGGCCGTGGGCGGCTGGATCGCCCGCCACAAGGCGGACGAGGTCGTGGCCGCCTTCGAGGACGCCCAGGCCGCGGTGGCCCCGGTCTACGACGTGCGGGACGTCATGGCCGATCCGCAGTTCGCGGCCCTGGACACGGTCACCGAGGTCGAGGACCCCGAGCTCGGCCCGATCCGGATGCAGAACGTGCTCTTCCGGCTCTCCGGGACCCCCGGCGGAATCCGCTGGGCGGGCCGCCCCCACGGCGCGGACACCGACGAGGTCCTCGCCGAACTCGGCCTGAGCGGGGCCGAGATCGACGCCCTGCGGACCGAGGGGGTCCTGTGATCCTGACCTGGCTCTACGCACCGGGCGACCGCCCCGAGGTGGTGGCCAAGGCCCTGGCCTGCGGCGCGGACGCGGTCATCGTGGACCTGGAGGACGCCGTGCCTGCCTCCCGGAAGGAGTACGCGCGGGCCGCGACGGCGGAACTGCTCGGCGAGCGGCCCCCGCTCCCCGTCCACGTGCGCGTCAACGCCCTCGACTCCCCGTGGGGCGGCGCCGACCTCGCCGCGCTGGCGGGCCTGCACGGCCTGGCCGGGCTGCGACTGCCCAAGATCAGCGCCCCGGGGCAGGTCACGGCCGTCGCCGAGCGCACCGGCGGCGTCGGTCTCCACGCGCTGCTGGAATCCGCGCTGAGCGTGGAGCACGCGTACGAGATCGCCCGCGCCCACCCCGCCCTGCGCGGGCTGTCCCTGGGCGAGGCGGATTTGCGGGCCGATCTCGCCGTCAGCGCGGAGGCGGGTCTGGACTGGTGCCGCTCCCGGGTGGTGGTGGCGGCCCGGGCCGCGGGGCTGGCGCCTCCCGCCCAGTCCGTGTTCCCGGACATCCGGGACCTGGAGGCCCTGGCCGCCTCCTGCGCCCGCGGCCGGTCCCTGGGCTTCCTCGGCCGGGCGGCGATCCACCCCCGTCAGCTGCCAGTGATCGAACGGGCGTACGTCCCGGCGCCCGAGGAGGTCGTCGCCGCGCACGAGGTCCTCAGCGCCGCCCGGGCCACCCCGGGCGCACTGGCCCTGCCCGACGGCCGCTTCGTGGACCCGGCCGTGGTGGCCGCGGCGCACCGCACCCTGGCGCTGTCGCACCGGGCTGCTGCGCGTTGAGCCTTGCCGCTCGCGCGTCCGGCCGTCAGGCCGAGACTGGAGGGCGGGTGGGTGATCTATGCCACACCGCGGCGCCGCACCGTCGCCCGTCACCCCCCGTACCGGCGGGCCTTCGCCCTCATCGTGCTCCGAAGGGCCGGCGAGGCGGGCTGCTCCGGATACAGCGGTCTCGGCGGTGTCTGAGAGTGGCTGTACCGTTACTGCACCGTCATCACGGCTTGCGGGCGAGGCGACCCCTTACCCCTCCGGGCTGCGCACATGATCCTCCCGTAAAACACTGATGGGCGGCGCCCTCGGCGCCGCCCATCAGGAGTCGAATCGCTTCATCCTGATCCGTTCCTCCTGCTCAAGGGGCCGGGGGAGACCCGCACGGCACCACCCGACGCGGGCCCCCACCCGACCAAGCCGCGCTGAGCCCTCCAAGACTCTGACGCCAGCTCTGACACATTCAACTAGGGCGGCGTCGTCAACATTCCCCAAAGCTGGGTGTTTTTTCCGTTCCCGCACACAACTGGTGACCAGCTCATGCGTTCGGCCTTTTCCCCAAAGCCGCGTAATTACCGGTCCGTAACGCATTTCGCCGGTCTCCGGCCGTGACAACCAGTGAGGGGTTCGAAGCTACAGCTCTCACCCGCCCGTGATATATGCTCTCGATTGCGAGAGCCACCCGATCAGCGGACCACCAATCGGCCGATCAGCAGACCACCAATCTGCGTGCACTCTCCACACAAACTCCAAAAGCTGAGCCCTCCACTCCACCTGAACTCCGCCAGATCGGAATAGCCCGTGAACGCCTTTCTTCTCGCCTCGGTGGCCATGGTCGCGATCGTCGCCCTGCTGACCGGCTACGCGATCAAGAAGCTTTCCTCGACCCCCGCGCGCATCGTCGCCGTCATCGTGGCGATCACCTTCCTCGTGCCCACCTTCCCTCCGCTGTTCAGTGCGCTCCGGCCGGATGCCGGGGCACCCGGCACGCGGACGCCGGCCCCGCCGACGCCCGGGGTCCCGGCCCCCGCCCCGGCTTCGCCGGCCGCGCCGACCCCCGCCTCTCCCGCCGGCGCGGCGACGCCGCCGCCTGCACAGGAAATCGCAGGTTCCCGATGACGGCCCGTTGGCGCGAGGTCATCGAGAAACCGATGCTCATCGGCAGCCACGTGTACGCGGTGCACGAGCAGACCGGCCGTGCCCGCTTCCTGCCCGAACACCGTTCCGTCGCCGCGATGCTGCAGCACAACACCTTCATGCGGCGCCTGCCGGAGTCGCACGTTGACGAGATGGTGACCCTGCTGCAGCGGCGCTCCTACGACCGCCAAGACCTCCTGCGCGGCTCGAACGGCTCGATGGTCCACATCGTGCTCAGCGGCTGCGTGGCCGAGGAGACCTCGTACGGCGACACGACGACGGTGCGCATCCTCGGCGCCGGCGCCGTGTTGGGCGACATGGAGATCTGCGACGACACCCTGATCCCACCGACCACGAGGTGCCTCCACCGAACCCTGACCCTGACCATCACCATGGATCGGATGCGGTTGATGGCCCGCCACAACGCGGTGATCGCCATGGCCGTCGCCGCATCCGTCGGCGACCGGATCAAGGAGACCGCGCGGGTCTACAACCGTCCCGGCCTGCGTCCCGAGGAACGCCTGGCGGGGCTCTTCGTCCACCTACTGCGCTCCTGCGCCGTCCCATGCCGGGAGTTCGGCAGGATGATCGCCGGACCGACCCAGTCCGACCTGGCGGACGCGTTGTCCGTGAGCACCGGCACCCTCGACCAGGCCCTGCGGGTCCTGAGAAAGCAGGACCTCGTGGTGACCGGATACCGGACGTTCCAGTTCCCGTCGGAGGCGGCTCTCGCCGACATGGGCAGGGTCAGGGTCCCCACCCCGAGGGTGACCGGCGAGTCCTCCCAGTACTAGCCTCAGATATCGCATTACAGGTGCCGATCGGGAAACCTTCCCGGTCGGCACCTTTGGTTGCCGTCCGGCCACCTTTCCTGTCAACGCGAGCTCCAATAGCCGCGCATTCCATCTTCACGTCAGACCGAGTGGCCGAAAATCGGCTATGCAATGACGCGTCATTCACCGAAGGCCGACGTGGCGAACCGGAAAGTCCGGTGCCTTCTTTACCCGTTTCCGACAGCGGTCGCGGTAGAGGAGGCAACCGCGTCTCTCACGTGGACGACGACATGCGAAGAGGGGCGCCGCAGCGTACGCGACACCCCTCCTCGAACGTTCCGGTCAGACCTTCCCCGCCTCCGGGGTCTCGTCCACGACCGGGTCGGCCGGGGCGGTCTTGGACAGGTTCGCCGCGACGCCGCCCTTCGGCTCGCCCGGCGCGTCGGCCTTCGGCGTCGTCTTGGCTTCGGCCTTGGTCAGCACGGAGGACTCCGGTTCCGCGTCTTGCACCGGGGTGTCCTCAGGCTTCGGCGTACCCCCCGCCGGGCTCGCGTCGGTGGCGTCCGAGTCCGCTTCGGCGTCCTTGGCGGAGACCGCGACACCGGCGTCGGGTTCGACGACTTCCTCGCGCCCCGGCCGCCGCTTCGCCGACAGCACCAGGTACACCACGGCGAGCACGAAGACGACGATCGACGTCCAGACGTTCAGCCGCAGGCCCAGGATGTGGTGCGCCTCGTCGACGCGCATGTACTCGATCCAGCCGCGGCCCACGCAGTACGAGGCCACGTACAGCGCGAACGCCCGGCCGTGGCCGAGTCGGAAGCGGCGGTCCGCCCAGATCACCAGCACGGCGACACCGACGCACCACAGCGACTCGTACAGGAAGGTCGGGTGGTAGGTGCCGGCGTCCCGGTTCGGGCCCTCGCTGATCTCCACCGCCCACGGCAGGTCGGTGGCCCGGCCGTACAGCTCCTGGTTGAACCAGTTGCCCCAGCGGCCGCAGGCCTGCGCCAGCGCGATCCCGGGGGCCAGGGCGTCCGCCCAGGCCGGCAGCGGGATGCCGCGCAGCCGGCAGCCGATCCAGGCACCCACCCCGCCGAGCGCGATCGCACCCCAGATGCCGAGGCCGCCCTCCCAGATCTTGAAAGCGTCGACCCAGTTGCGGCCCTCGCCGAAGTAGAGCTGGTAGTCGGTGATCACGTGGTAGAGGCGCCCGCCGACCAGGCCGAACGGCACCGCCCACACGGCGATGTCGGCGACGGTCCCCGGCTTGCCGCCCCGGGCGACCCACCGCTTGTTGCCGAGCCAGACGGCGACGAAGACGCCGATGATGATGCAGAACGCGTAGCCGCGCAGCGGGATCGGTCCGAGGTGGATCACGCCGGTCGACGGGCTGGGGATGTAAGCAATGTTCATGGCAGACCTGACGCTACCCTGCCGGGTGGTGCGGACCGCAACCACCCGGCAAGCCGAAACCGAATCCACACACGGCCCGGAAGCCGCTCAGTTCTCCGAGGGGGCGCTCGGCCGGTTCCGGGAGGCGGTGGCCGACGGCGAGGCCTTCGCGCCGCCGCCGGACACGGAGCCGGACCCGGGGGTCGGCGCGGGCGAAGGCGAGGCCTTGCCCGTTCCCTTGCCCGCGGCCTCCACCTTCTCCTTCAGCTTCTGCGGGGTCAGCGGGTCGCCCTGGTCGGCGAAGATGTCCTTGCCGTCGAGGAGCACGGTCGGCGTGCCCCGGAACTTCCCTGCCCGGAAGGCGTCCTGCGACTTGCCGACCCAGCTGTTGTGGGTGCCGTCCTCGACGCAGGACCGGAAGGCGGGGGTGTCCAGTCCCTCGACCTTGCCGGCCAGTTCCAGCAGCTTGGCGTTCTTGCCGAAGGCGTCGTCGACCTCCTGCGGCTGGTTCTGGAAGAGCAGGTCGTGGTAGGCGGGGAACTTGCCGGCGTCCTGGGCGCAGGCCGCCGCGTTGGCCGCCTTCAGGGAGCCGCTGCCGCCCATGTTCCCGTCGATGAGCGTGACGATGTGGTAGTCGACCTTGAGCAGGCCCTTGGCCTCCAGGTCGTGGACCGTCTCGCGGTAGGCGTCCTCGAAGGCCTTGCACGCGGGACAGCGGAAGTCCTCCCACACGGTGAGTGTGGACGGGGCCCCGTCCTTGCCCGTCTGGATGGCGAGCGCGTCCTTGCCGGTGGCCCCGGAGGGGGCGACCACCGGGCCCGCCTTGTCCCCGCCGCTCTTGCCGGTGTTGGCCGCGATCAGGCCGACGACGGCGGCCAGGCCCAGTACGCCGACCACCGCCGCCGACACGACGAGGGTCCGCCGCCGCCTGTCCCTGGCCTTCTCCCGCTGGCGCTCCTCCTGGAGTCGCTCCCGGGCCGATCGTTTCGTCGCATCGCGGTTCGCACCGTCGTTCTTCTCGCTCACGTGCGGCCAAACGAAGCGGGGAGGCACTCGCGTGCCTCCCCGCTGCCACATCCACCCGATCGGGCTACGGAACCCGTCTCGGTACCCGCTCGGCGTCAGGACCTGCGTACGCCTTCCGCAAGCTCGCCCGCAAGCGCCTGCACCGCGGCCAGACCGGCCGGCAGGTCCGGCGCGTCCAGCAGCAGCTTCACGAACGCCGAGCCGACGATCACGCCGTCGGCGAATCCGGCGACCTCCTCGGCCTGGGCGGCGTTGGAGACGCCCAGCCCCACGCAGACCGGCAGATCGGTGGTGGCGCGGGTCCGGGACACCAGGTCCTGGGCCTGGTTGCCGACCGATTCGCGGGTGCCGGTGACTCCCATCAGGGAGGCGGCGTAGACGAAGCCGGACCCGGCCGCCGTGATGGTGGCCAGGCGGGCGTCCTTGCTGCTCGGAGCCACGACGAAGACGGTCGCCAGACCGTGCTTCTCCGCGTGCTCGCGCCACAGCGCGGACTCCTGGACCGGCAGGTCGGGCAGGATGCAGCCGGCGCCGCCCGCCGCGGCCAGCTCCGCCGTGAACCGCTCGACGCCGTAGCGGTCGACGGGGTTCCAGTACGTCATCACCAGGATCGGGGCGCCGGTGGCCTCGTGGGCCTCCCGTACGGTCCGCATCACGTCCGCGATCTTCACTCCGCCGCGCAGGGCGATGTCGTCGGCGGTCTGGATGACCGGGCCGTCCAGGACCGGGTCGCTGTGCGGGAGCCCGATCTCGACGATGTCGGCGCCGCCCGCGATGACGGCCTTGACCGCCTCGATGCCGCCGTCGACCGTCGGGAAGCCCGCGGGGAGGTAGGCGACCAGGGCGGCCCGGTCCTCGGCCTTCGCCTTGGCGAGGGTCGCGCTCAGCAGGTCGATGGTGCCGGTTCCCGTCCCGGCCGGGGTGGTGGCGTTCACTTGTCGTCCCCTTCGGAGAACTCGTTCTCGGCGACTTCCCCGTCGGTGTCGTACAGGCCGAAGTAGCGGGCGGCGGTGTCCATGTCCTTGTCGCCGCGGCCGGACAGGTTGACCACGATCAGGCCGTCCTTGCCCAGCTCCCTGCCCAGTTCCAGGGCGCCGGCCAGGGCGTGCGCCGACTCGATGGCCGGGATGATGCCCTCCGTGCGGGAGAGCAGCCGCAGGGCCTGCATCGCGGCGTCGTCGGTGACCGCGCGGTACTCGGCGCGGCCGGAGTCCTTCAGGTAGGAGTGCTCCGGGCCGATGCCCGGGTAGTCCAGGCCGGCCGAGATGGAGTACGGCTCGGTGATCTGGCCCTCCTCGTCCTGCAGGACGTAGGACCGGGAGCCGTGCAGGATGCCGGGCTCGCCCGCGGTCAGCGTGGCCGCGTGCTCGCCGGTCTCGACCCCGTGCCCGGCGGGCTCGAAGCCGACCAGGCGGACGTCCGCGTCGGGGATGAAGGCGTGGAAGAGGCCGATGGCGTTGGAGCCGCCGCCGACACAGGCCGCGACGGCGTCGGGCAGCCGTCCGGCGCGCTCCAGGATCTGGCGCCGGGCCTCGACCCCGATGACCCGGTGGAAGTCGCGCACCATGGCGGGGAACGGGTGGGGGCCGGCGACCGTGCCGAAGAGGTAGTGGGTCCGGTCCACATTGGCGACCCAGTCGCGGAACGCCTCGTTGATGGCGTCCTTCAGGGTCCGGGAGCCGGACTTCACCGCGATGACCTCGGCGCCCAGCATGCGCATCCGGGCGACGTTGAGCGCCTGGCGCCGGGTGTCGACCTCGCCCATGTAGATGGTGCAGTCGAGGCCGAAGAGGGCGCAGGCGGTGGCGGTGGCCACGCCGTGCTGCCCGGCGCCGGTCTCGGCGATGACGCGGGTCTTGCCCATGCGCTTGGTGAGCAGTGCCTGGCCCAGCACGTTGTTGATCTTGTGCGAGCCGGTGTGGTTCAGGTCCTCGCGCTTGAGGAAGATCCGCGCGTCGCCCGCGTGCCCGGCGAAGCGGGGCACCTCGGTGAGCGCGCTCGGCCGGCCGGTGTAGTCGACCATGAGCGAGTTGAGCTCGGCCGCGAAGGCCGGGTCGCCCTTGGCCTTCTCGTACTCGACGGCGACCTCGTCCACGGCGGCGACGAGCGCCTCCGGGATGAACTTGCCGCCGAAGTCACCGAAGTAACCCTCGGCGTTGGGGACGTGACCCTCCGGGTCCGGAATGAAGAACTCGCTGGACATGTCCAGTGCTCCTACGGGTGCGAGATGCGGCGGAAGTGCTCTTCACCGTATTGCGCCGTCCGCCCGTGGCACACACACCTTTCGGCGTGCCTGAATACGCTGCGGAGCGGCCCGTGCCCGGGGCCGGCGGCCCGGGGCGACGGTCCGCGGCGGATGCGCGCGGCGTCGGCCGTGCGCATGTGCCGTTACGGCGCGCTTCCGAGGCGCCATCGCATGCCGTTGACCTGGCCGGGCTCGGAGCCGATCACGTAGCGGACCCGCCGCCCGTGCACGCGCCGGGCCGGGGCGCGGCAGCCGCGGGGGCGGCAGCCGCGCGCCAGCGGCGCGTGCGCCGTCTGCACGCCGACCGGGCCGCGACGGCCGGGTCGGGTGCGGACGGAGGGGCGGTCGCGGGTCATGGGACGGGTCAGCTCCGCCCGTGGCGCAGGGCGGGGTGGGCGCCTGCGGCGACGAGGTCGGCCACGGCCGACTTCGGGTCGCGGCCGGTCACCAGGGACTCCCCCACCAGGACGGCGTCGGCGCCCTCGTTGGCGTAGGCGATCAGGTCGTGCGGCCCGCGGATGCCGGATTCGGCGATCTTGACGATGTGGGCCGGGATCTCCTGGACGACGCGCTCGAAGGTGGAGCGGTCGACCTTGAGGTCCTTGAGGTTGCGGGCGTTGACGCCGATGATCTTGGCGCCGGCGGCGACCGCGCGCTCCACTTCCTCCTCGTCGTGGACCTCGACGAGCGGGGTGAGACCGATGGACTCGGCCCGCTCGATGAGGGAGACGAGGGCTTCCTGGTCCAGGGCCGCGACGATCAGCAGCACGAGGTCGGCGCCGTAGGCGCGGGCCTCCCAGAGCTGGTACGCCGTGACGATGAAGTCCTTGCGCAGGATCGGGATGTCCACGCGGGCGCGGACGGCCTCCAGGTCGGCCAGGGAGCCGCCGAAGCGGCGCTGCTCGGTGAGGACGGAGATGACCGCCGCACCGCCCGCCTCGTAGTCGGCGGCGAGCCCTGCCGGATCGGCGATAGCGGCCAGCGCGCCCTTGGAGGGGCTGGAGCGCTTGACCTCGCAGATCACCTTGACGCTGTCGCCGCGCAGAGCGGCGACGCCGTCCTTGGCCTGGGGCGCCTTGGCGGCACGCTCCTTGAGCTCGTCGAGGCTCACGCGGGCCTGCCGTTCGGCAAGGTCTTCGCGGACCCCTTCGATGATCTCGTCGAGCACACTCACGCGAGCGGCCCCCTTCCGGGTCGATGACGGTCGGCCGCCTTGCAGACACGTACAACTGCAAGGTCAGCACTCAAATGGTATCCGCAGGAGGCCTGACCCCCCGCACCCGGTTGACCGCGTCCCAGTAACTGGACATTCGGAATCCGGGCTTCATACGGCCCGCGTACGGACATCAGGGCGCCAGCGCGGAGCCGAAGGGCAGGTTCCGGACGACGGCGAAGGCCAGGGCCAGCAGGCCGATGCCCCACCAGTACACCGGCTTCAGGGCCGGGCTCGGGGCAGGACCGCCGCGGACGGCGCGAACCAGCCACAGAGCGGTGAACCCCGCGAAGAAGACGTAGCCGACGACGGCGAGGGCATTCGCCCCGAGGGCCGCGGCCAGATCGCCGTGGGCGAACGCGTGCGCGCTGCGCAGGCCGCCGCAGCCGGGGCACAGGATGCCGGTCAGCCGGAACAGCGGGCAGACCGGATAGTGGCCGGGCTCGTTGGGGTCGACGGCCCCCACGTACTCGAAGGCCGAGACGGCCGCCGCGAGGGTGAGCACCGGAGCGGCCGCCCGCCGGGCCCGTGAGGCCCGTCCGGAGGGCGCCGGACGCACCGGCCCGCCCGGCAGCGGCGGCGCGGGCGCGGGCGGTACGGGCGCCGCGGGCGGCGGCGCGGCTTCGGGGGTGCGGGGGGCGTCCACCCGCTGATTCTCTCCGGTCACGGCGGAAGGCGCAGCCCGGCGGGGCCGCGCCTTCCGACGAGCGCCGTTCCTCAGACCTTGGCCGGAGCCTTGTCCGCGGCGATGAGCTCGGCGAGGTCGCGGTGGGCGACCTTGGGCGCGCCCATCCCCGCGGCCTTCATGCCCAGGCCCACGACACCGCCGAGCGCGACGACGACGAGGCCGGCCCAGAAGCCGAGCGGGTTCGCCAGCACCATGAATGCGCCGGAGATGCAGAAACCGATGAAGGCGATCATTACACCGGTCCAGGCGGCCGGGGTGTGTCCGTGGCTATTGCCCGCCATGAGTTGCTCCTCGTTGCTCTGTCGCACGTGCTGTGTCGGACGCTCGGTGCCATTGTCCCGCACCGGGCGGGGGGTTCGTTCAGCGGGTCGGGTCCTCGCCGCGGTCCAGAGCCTTCCACAGGTCCTCCGGCCGGTCCGGGTCGACCGGCGCGGCCTTCGGGGTGCGGGGGCTTCCGTCGCGCTCGTAGCGGCCGCCCATCGAGGGCCAGCTCCGGCCGAAGCGCAGGGCCAGCAGTCCGGCGGCCAGGATCAGGACCGCGCCGGCGGCCGTGACGTACGGCCACGCCGTGTGGGTGAGCCCGGCCACCTGCGCGGCGGTGTCCGCGGTCGTACGGGCCGCCTCCGCGTCCAGGGCCTGCCGGCCGTCGGCGCCGAAGACGGCCGACAGGGCCGCCCCCAGGCCGCTGAGCGCCAGCAGTGCGGAGACCAGGAGCCGGCTCCTGCCGCGCACGGCGAAGACGGCCACCAGCGCCGCGAGGCCCACGATCGCCAGCGCCGCGGGGAGGCCGGTGACGGCCCGCCCGTCCGCGCTGAGCGGCAGCGCGTCGGCGCCGAGGGCGGCCGTGCCGCGGGCCCAGGTCCGGCCGGAGGCCAGCAGGACGACGGTGGCGCCGAGCGCGCCGAGCAGCAGCGCGACGGCCACGCTGCGGCGGCCGCCGGGGGCGCCGCCGGCCTCCGGGGCACCGGGTTCCGGGGTGTCCGGTTCCGGCCTGTCGGCGGCGGCATCGTTTCGGGGCGGGGGTACGGCACTCACGCACCCCACTATCCCCTACGCCCTCAGGCGCCGTGGAGGCGGTTCGCCGCTCCCACCGCGCGCAGCACGGCGGCGGCCTTGTTCCGGCACTCCTGGTCCTCCAGCTCGGGCACCGAGTCGGCCACGACCCCCGCGCCCGCCTGGACGTACGCGGTCCCGTCGCGCAGCAGCGCCGTGCGGATGGCGATGGCCGTGTCGGAGTCCCCGGCGAAGTCCAGGTAGCCGACGCAGCCGCCGTACAGGCCGCGGCGGGAGGGCTCCAGCTCCTCGATGATCTGCATGGCGCGGGGCTTGGGCGCGCCCGAGAGGGTGCCGGCCGGGAAGCAGGCGGTGAGCACGTCGAAGGCGGTCTTCCCCTCGGCGACCCGGCCGGTGACCGTGGAGACGATGTGCATGACGTGCGAGTACCGCTCGACGGACATGAAGTCGACGACCTCGACGGAGCCCGGCTCGCAGACCCGGCCCAGGTCGTTGCGCCCGAGGTCGACGAGCATGAGGTGCTCGGCGCGCTCCTTGGGGTCGGCCATCAGCTCCTCGGCGAGGTCGTGGTCCTCCTGCGGCGTGGCCCCGCGGTGCCGGGTGCCCGCGATGGGGTGGACCATGGCCCGGCCGTCCTCGACCTTGACCAGCGCCTCGGGGCTGGAGCCGACCACGTCGAAGCCGTTCTCGAAGCGGAAGAGGTACATGTACGGGGACGGGTTGGTGGCCCGCAGCACCCGGTAGACGTCCAGCGCGGAGGCCCGGCAGGGGGTCTCGAACCGCTGCGAGGGCACCACCTGGAAGGCCTCGCCGGAGCGGATGCGCTCCTTGATGTCCTCGACGGCGTCCTGGTACTTCTCGCCGCCCCACAGCGCGGAGAACTCCGGGAGCTCGGACACCGGCAGCGGGGTGGGCGTGTAGGGCGCGGGCCGGGCGAGGTCGGCCTCCATGGCGTCGAGGCGGGCCACGGCGTCGGCGTACGCCTCGTCGACCCCCGACTCCAGGTCGTTGTGGTTGATGGCGTTCGCGATGAGCTGGACGGTGCCGTCCCAGTGGTCCAGGACCGCCAGGTCGGAGGTGAGCAGCATGGTCAGCTCGGGCAGTTCGAGGTCGTCCGCGGTGTGCTCGCCGATCCGCTCCAGCCGGCGCACGATGTCGTAGCCGAGGTAGCCGACCATGCCGCCGGTGAAGGGCGGCATCCCTCCGGCGAGGTCGCGCGGGGTGTGCAGGGTCTCCACGGTGGCGCGCAGGGCGTCGAGCGGGTCTCCGCCGGTCGGCACGCCGACGGGCGGCGTGCCGATCCAGTGGGCCTGGCCGTCGCGCACGGTCAGCGTGGAGTCGCTGCGCACGCCGACGAAGGAGTAGCGGGACCAGGAGCGGCCGTTCTCGGCGGACTCCAGCAGGAAGGTTCCCGGGCGTTCGGCGGCGAGCTTGCGGTAGAGCCCGACGGGGGTGTCCCCGTCGGCCAGCAGCTTGCGGCTCACGGGGATGACGCGGCGGTCGGCCGCGAGCTTGCGGAACGTCTCAAGATCCATGGCGGGCAAACCTACCTGTTCTCGGCTGCGGCGATCGGGAGGACGTCGGCGTCGAAGCAGGTGCGGGCGCCGGTGTGGCAGGCGGCCCCGACCTGGTCGACCTTGACGAGCACGGTGTCGGCGTCGCAGTCGAGGGCGACGGACTTCACGTGCTGGAAGTGGCCGGAAGTGTCCCCCTTCACCCAGTACTCCTGCCGGCTGCGGGACCAGTACGTGCAGCGGCCGGTGGTCAGGGTGCGGTGCAGGGCCTCGTCGTCCATCCAGCCGAGCATGAGCACCTCTCCGGTGTCGTACTGCTGGGCGATGGCCGGTACCAGGCCGTCGGCGGAGCGCTTGAGGCGCGCGGCGATGGCGGGGTCGAGGGTGTCGGGGCGGGGGGACGTACTCATGCGGCCATTGTGCCGGGCGGCGGGACCGTTGATGGATCTCCGTCCGCCTGATGGGCGGGCACGGGGCGGGTTCCGGCCGTAGGCTGGCCCGCATGTCTACCCATGCGAAGCGCGAACGACTGCTCCTGGCGGACCTGTTGGAGGCGGCGGGACCGGAGGCGCCGACGCTGTGCGACGGCTGGACGTGCCGGGAGCTGGCCGCGCACGTCGTGGTCCGGGAGCGGCGGCCGGACGCGGCGGGCGGGCTGCTGCTGAACGTGCTGAAGGCACGGCTGGACAAGGCGATGGACGAGTACACGGCGAAGCCGTACGAGGAGCTCGTCCGGCTGATCCGGACCGGGCCACCGAAGTTCTCCGTGTACGCGCTGAAGCAGATCGACGAGGCGGCCAACGCGGTGGAGTTCTACGTGCACGCGGAGGACGTCCGGCGCGCGCAGCCGGACTGGTCGCCGCGGGAGCTGGACCCGGTGTTCTCGGACTCGCTGTGGTCCCGGCTGGAGAAGCTGGCCCGCCTGACGGGGCGGCGCTCGCCGGTGGGCCTGGTACTGCGGCGGCCGGACGGCCGGACGGCGGTGGCGCGCAGGGGCGCGCCGGTGGTGACGGTGACCGGCGAGCCGGGAGAGCTGACGCTGTTCTGCTTCGGCCGCCAGGACGCTGCCGCGGTGACCCTGGACGGCGAGAAGTCGGCGGTGGCCGAACTGACGACGGCCACCCTGGGCATCTGACGCGCCCGCCTGCCGGGGCCCCCGAATCCGCCGGCACGCCTGAGCGGCGGCCCCGGCCGGCCGGAAACTGCGGCCGGACCGCCGCCGACACGGGGCCGTGGAGACCCGGCGGGGTGCCTGAACGGTCCCGGGCAACCGGACCGGGGCTTCGACCGGGCCAGCGCCGACACGGAGGGCTCGGCTCAGGCGGTGTCCCTGAACGGTCCCGGGAAGCCGGACGGGGGCTTCGGGTGGGGCGGTGCCGCCGTCGGGGCTCTCCTCGGCTTGCGGACACGAGCGGCGCCGGGAGGGGACCGCGGCGGTGGATCCGCGTCGCCTGCGGGGAGCCCCCACGGCGTCCCCGCCCCACGGCCCCGGCCCGGGTACCGCCCGGGAACCCCCGCCCGGCCGGGGGGTGCGGACGGTGGGGGGTGTCCCCGCAGGCGACGCGGATCCACCACCCCGACACCGATCCGACCCCGCCGCACTCCGCAAGCCGAGGAGACACCCCCCACCGGCCGCACCCCCCGGCCCCCCAGGCGCACCCCCGGGCAACCGCACCCCCGGCCCCCAAGGCACACCGCAGGGCAAACGCAGCGGAGGGTCAGCGGACCGGGTGGCCCGCCTCGCGGAGGGTCGACTTGACCTCCGAGATGCGCAGGTCGCCGAAGTGGAACACGGACGCCGCCAGCACGGCGTCCGCGCCCGCCGCGATCGCCGGCGGGAAGTGCGCCAGCGTGCCCGCGCCGCCCGAGGCGATCACCGGGACCGTGACGTGCTTGCGCACGGCCGCGATCATCTCGGTGTCGTAGCCGTCCTTCGTGCCGTCCGCGTCCATCGAGTTCAGCAGGATCTCCCCCGCGCCCAGCTCGGCCGCCCGGTGCGCCCACTCCACCGCGTCGATGCCGGTGCCCCGGCGGCCGCCGTGCGTGGTGACCTCGAAGGAGCCGGAGGCCGTGCGCCGCGCGTCCACGGACAGGACGAGCACCTGACGGCCGAACCGCTCGGCGATCTCCTGGATGAGCTCGGGGCGGGCGATGGCGGCGGTGTTCACGCCGACCTTGTCCGCGCCGGCCCGCAGCAGCCTGTCCACGTCGTCCGCGGTGCGGACGCCGCCGCCCACGGTCAGCGGGATGAAGACCTGCTCGGCGGTGCGGCGCACCACGTCGTACGTGGTCTCCCGGTTCCCGGAGGACGCGGTGATGTCGAGGAAGGTCAGCTCGTCCGCGCCCTCGGCGTCGTACAGCTTGGCCATCTCCACGGGGTCGCCCGCGTCGCGCAGGTTCTGGAAGTTGACGCCCTTGACCACCCGGCCGTTGTCCACGTCCAGGCAGGGGATCACCCGTACGGCGAGCGTCATGCGGACGCCCCCTCGACCGGGCCGAACGCCTCGACCTCCACCTCGACGACCATGCCCGGGTCGACGAACCCGGAGACGATGATCATGGAGGAGGCGGGGCGGACGGCGTCGAACAGCTCCTTGTGGGCGCGGCCGACGTCGTCCACGTCACGGGCGTGCGTGATGTACATGCGGGTGCGGACCACGTGCTCGGGGCCGAGCCCGGCCTGGGCCAGTGCCTTGAAGGCGGCCCCGAAGGCGCCGACCGCCTGGTCGTACGGGCCGCCGCCGTCGGCCGCGGTGCAGCCGGAGACGAGGACGAGGCCGTTGGGGAGCGCAACGGCCCGGGAGTAGCCGATGACGTCCTCGTAGGGGCCGCCGGAGGAGATGCGGCGTACGGCGTCGGAGCTCATGCGGAGACCACCTTCAGGGCTTCTTCCAGGGTGAAGGCCTTGGCGTACAGGGCCTTGCCGACGATCGCGCCCTCGACACCCCGCGGGACCAGCTCGGAGAGCGCCCGCAGGTCGTCCAGGGAGGAGATGCCGCCGGAGGCCACGACGGGCCGGTCGGTGGCGGCGCAGACGTTCCCCAGCAGCTCCAGGTTGGGGCCGGTGAGCGTGCCGTCCTTGCCGATGTCGGTGACGACGTAGCGGGCGCAGCCCTCGGAGTCGAGGCGGGCGAGGGTCTCGTAGAGGTCGCCGCCCTCGCTGGTCCAGCCCCGACCCTTGAGGGTGGTGCCGCGCACGTCGAGGCCGACGGCGATCCGGTCGCCGTGGTCGGCGATGGCCTTGGCGGCCCACTCGGGGGTCTCCAGGGCCGCGGTGCCGAGGTTGACGCGGGTGCAGCCGGTGGCGAGGGCCGCGGCGAGCGAGGCGTCGTCGCGGATGCCGCCGGACAGCTCGACCTTGATGTCCATGGCGCCGGTGATCTCGGCGACCAGGGCGCGGTTGTCACCGGTGC
Source organism: Streptomyces sp. NPDC058674 (assembly GCF_042716505.1). Classification (NCBI taxonomy): domain Bacteria; kingdom Bacillati; phylum Actinomycetota; class Actinomycetes; order Kitasatosporales; family Streptomycetaceae; genus Streptomyces; species Streptomyces sp. NPDC058674. Next base: position 25,540 of record NZ_JBHXSC010000010.1, on the reverse strand, counting down.
CGAAGGCTGCGTCCAGGTCGACCAGGTGCAGCCATTGGGCGCCGGCGGCCTGCCAGGCGAGGGCCGCCTCCAGCGGGGAGCCGTAGGAGGTCTCGCTGCCGGACACCCCGTGGACGAGGCGGACGGCCTGTCCGTCGCGGACGTCGACCGCGGGGAGGAGCTCAAGCGTCTTCTGCATCAGAGGGTCTCGATCCAGTTGGTGAGGAGCTGGGCCCCGGCGTCGCCGGACTTCTCGGGGTGGAACTGCGTGGCCCACAGGGCCCCGTTCTCCACCGCCGCGACGAAGCGCTCGCCGTGGGTGGCCCAGGTGACGCGGGGGGCGCGGATGGCCGGGTTGGTGACCTCCAGGCTCCAGTCGCGCGCCGCGTAGGAGTGCACGAAGTAGAAGCGGGCGTCGGCGTTCAGGCCGGCGAAGGCCTGGCTGTCCTCCGGGGCGTCCACGGTGTTCCAGCCCATGTGGGGGACGATCGGGGCCTTGAGCGGGCCGACCGTGCCGGGCCACTCGTCGAGGCCCTCGGTCTCGACGCCGTGCTCGATGCCGCGCTCGAAGAGGATCTGCATGCCGACGCAGATGCCCATGACCGGGCGCCCGCCGGAGAGGCGGCGGCCGATGATCCAGTCGCCGCGGGCGTCCTTCAGTCCCCGCATGCAGGCCGAGAAGGCGCCGACGCCGGGGACGAGGAGCCCGTCGGCGTCCATCGCCCGGTCGTAGTCGCGGGTGATCTCGACGTCCGCGCCGACGTGGGCGAGGGCCCGCTCCGCGGAGCGGACGTTCCCGAAGCCGTAGTCGAAGACGACGACCTTCTTCGTGGGCCGGGCCGTACGGGAGGGGGTGTCTGCGCTCATTCCCAGATTCCTTGGATCCGCAGGACTCCGGCGGCGAGGCACATCGCGGAGCTGATGGCGAGCAGGACGATGACCGACAGGGGCATCTTCTGCTTCTGGAAGGAGTACACGCCGCCGGCCAGGAAGAGGCCGAGGACGATCAGGATGGTGTTGAGGCCGTTCACGGCTAGAGGGCGCCCTTCGTGGAGGGCAGGATGCCGGCCGCGCGCGGGTCGAACTCCGCGGCGTAGCGCAGGGCGCGCGCGAGGGCCTTGAACTGGCACTCCACGATGTGGTGGGCGTTGCGGCCGTACGGGACGTGGATGTGCAGGGCGATCTGGGCCTGCGCGACGAAGGACTCGAAGATGTGCCGGGTCATCGTGGTGTCGTACGCACCGATCATCGGCGCCATGTTCTCGGGCTCGGTGTGCACGAGGTAGGGGCGGCCGGACAGGTCGACGGTCACCTGGGCGAGGGACTCGTCGAGCGGCACGGTGCAGTTGCCGAAGCGGTAGATGCCGACCTTGTCGCCGAGGGCCTGCCGGAAGGCGGCGCCGAGGGCGAGGGCGCTGTCCTCGATGGTGTGGTGGCTGTCGATGTGCAGGTCGCCCTCGGTCTTGACGGTGAGGTCGAAGAGGCCGTGGCGGCCGAGCTGGTCGAGCATGTGGTCGTAGAAGCCCACGCCCGTCGAGACGTCGACCTTGCCGGTGCCGTCGAGGTTTATCTCGACGACGACGGAGGTCTCCTTCGTGGTCCGTTCGACCCGTCCGATGCGGCTCATGCGTGCTGCTCCTTCTTCAGTGCGCGAACCGCTTCCAGGAACGCGTCGTTCTCTGCCGGGGTGCCGGCGGTGACCCGCAGCCATCCGGGTACGCCGTTGTCCCGGACCAGGACGCCCCGGTCGAGGATCTTGCGCCATGCGGTGTGGGAGTCCTCGAACCTGCCGAACTGGATGAAGTTCGCGTCGGACTCGGTGACCTCGCAGCCGATGGCCAGCAGCTCGGTGACGAGGCGGTCCCGTTCGGCCTTGAGCTGCTCGACGTAGCCGAGCAGGGTGTCGGTGTGCTCCAGTGCGGCCAGCGCGGTCGCCTGGGTGACGGCCGAGAGGTGGTACGGCAGGCGCACCAGCTGGACGGCGTCCACGACGGCGGGGTGAGCGGCCAGGTAGCCCAGGCGCAGGCCGGCGGCGCCGAAGGCCTTGGACATGGTCCGGGAGACCACGAGGTGGGGCCGGCCCTCGATGAGGGGCAGCAGGGAGTCCCGGTGGCTGAACTCCACGTACGCCTCGTCCACGACGACCAGGCACGGCTTGGCGGCCTGGGCGGCCTCGTAGAGGGCCAGGACGGTCTCCGCCCCGACGGCGGTGCCGGTGGGGTTGTTGGGCGAGGTGATGAAGACCACGTCGGGGGCGTGCTCGGCGAGGGCCCGTTCGGCGGCCTCGACGTCGATGGTGAAGTCGTCCCGGCGCGGGCCGGAGATCCATCCCGTGCCGGTGCCGCGCGCGATGAGCGCGTGCATCGAGTAGGAGGGTTCGAAGCCGATCGCGGTGCGCCCGGGGCCGCCGAAGGTCTGCAGCAGCTGCTGGATGACCTCGTTGGAGCCGTTGGCGGCCCAGACGTTCTCGCGGGCGACGGGGTGCTTGGCCGTGCGGGTGAGGTACTCGGCGAGGCGGGTGCGCAGCTCGACCGCGTCCCGGTCGGGGTAGCGGTTGAGGGTGCGGGCGGCGTCGGCCACGCGTTCGGCGATCCGCGCCACGAGTTCCTCGGGGAGCTCGTACGGGTTCTCGTTGGTGTTGAGCTGGACGGGTACGTCGAGCTGCGGGGCGCCGTACGGGCTCTTGCCGCGCAGCTCGTCCCGGATGGGGAGGTCGTCGATGCCGATGTCCGCGGTCACTGCTGGGGCACCTTCCAGCCGAAGCGCGCCTTGAGGGCGGCGCCGTGCGCGGGCAGGTCCTCGGCCTCGGCCAGCGCCACCACGTGGTGGGTGACCTCGGCGAGGGCGTCGCGCGTGTAGTCGACGATGTGGACGCCGCGCAGGAACGACTGCACGGACAGGCCGGAGGAGTGGCAGGCGCAGCCGGCGGTGGGCAGCACGTGGTTCGATCCGGCGCAGTAGTCGCCGAGGGAGACCGGGGACCAGGGTCCGACGAAGATCGCGCCGGCGTTGCGGACGCGGGCGGCCCGGGCGGCGGCGTCGGCGGTCTGGATCTCCAGGTGCTCGGCGCCGTACGCGTCGACGACCTTGAGGCCGTCGTCCAGGCTGTCGACGAGCACGATCGCGGACTGGCGGCCCGCGAGCGCCGGCTTGATCCGGTCCTCGACGTGCTTGGAGGCGGCGACCTGGGGCTCCAGTTCCTTCTCGACCGCGGTCGCGAGCTCCTCGGAGTCCGTGACCAGGACCGCCGCGGCGAGCGGGTCGTGCTCGGCCTGGCTGATCAGGTCGGCGGCCACGTGCACCGGGTCGGCCGTGGAGTCCGCGAGGACCGCGATCTCGGTGGGGCCGGCCTCGGTGTCGATGCCGATCCTCCCGGTGAAGTAGCGCTTGGCGGCGGCGACCCAGATGTTGCCGGGGCCGGTGACCATGTTCACGGGCGGGCAGCCGTCCGGTCCGGTGGTGCCGTACGCGAACATCGCGACGGCGACCGCGCCGCCGACGGCGTAGACCTCGTCCACGCCGAGCAGCGCGCACGCGGCGAGGATCGTCGGGTGCGGCAGCCCCCCGAAGGGGTCTCCGTCGTAGGCGGCCCGCTGCGGCGGGGACGCGAGCGCGATCGACTCGACGCCCGCCTCCTGGGCCGGGACGACGTTCATCACGACGGAGGACGGGTACACCGAGCGGCCGCCCGGGGCGTACAGCCCCACGCGCTCCACCGGAATCCACTTCTCGGTCACGGTGCCGCCGGGGACCACCTGGGTGGTGTGCCCGGTGCGGCGCTGGGCGCGGTGGACGATCCGGGCGCGCCGGATCGACTCCTCCAGGGCGGCGCGGACGGCCGGGTCCAACTGCTCCAGGGCGGCCTCGATGGCCTCCGCGGGCACCCGGACCTGCGTGAGTTCGACCCCGTCGAACTTCTGCGCGTACTCGATGAGCGCCGCCGTGCCGCGATGATGGACGTCCTCGCAGATGGGCCGCACCTTCTCCAGGGCGGCTTCCACGTCGAACTCGGCACGGGGCAGCAGGTCGCGCAGGGCGCCGCCCTCGGGGAGGGCGTCACCGCGCAGGTCGATACGAGAGATCACGCCCCAATTCTCTCAGACCGCCCAGCGGCACCGTTCGCCCGTATCACTGGCTGATACACGCCCCCCGTGTCACGGCGCCCCGGCGGCCGAGGCGGGGGTGACGGGTGTGGGTCACCGGCCATTACCCTGTGCCTCGTGACCACCGTTCGCCTGCCCCTCTTCCCGCTGAACTCGGTGCTGTTCCCGGGACTCGTCCTCCCGCTGAACATCTTCGAGGAGCGCTATCGCGCCATGATGCGCGACCTGCTGAAGACGGCCGAGGACGAGCCGCGCCGGTTCGCGGTCGTCGCGATCCGCGACGGCCGGGAGGTGGCGCCCACCGCGCCCGGGCTCCCGGACCAGACGGCCCTGCCCGAGCGGGGGCCGTCCGCGGGCTTCGGCACGGACCCGATCCAGGCCTTCCACCGGGTGGGCTGCATCGCGGACGCGGCGACGATACGCGAGCGCGAGGACGGCAGCTTCGAGGTCCTGGCGACCGGCACGAACCGGGTCCGCCTGGTGTCCGTGGACGCCTCGGGCCCCTTCCTGACGGCGGAGCTGGAAGAGCTCCCGGAGGACGCGGGCGAGGGCGCGGGCGCGCTGGCCGAGGGGGTCCTGCGGGCCTTCCGCGCCTACCAGAAGCGCCTCGCGGGTGCCCGCGAGCGGTCCCTGACGGGCGTGGAGCTCCCCGACGAGCCGTCGGTGGTGTCCTACCTGGTCGCTGCGGCGGCGGTGCTGGACATCCCGGCCAAGCAGCGGCTGCTCCAGGCCCCGGACACGGCGACGCGGCTGGCGGAGGAGCTGAAGCTGCTGCGCGCCGAGACGGCGGTGATCCGCCACCTCCCGTCGCTCCCGGCAGTGGACCTGACCCGTACGCCGACCAGCCCGAACTGAGGCGGAGGAGATCCGATGGCGAAGCGGAAGGCCGCCGCGGGCACGCCGGCGATCGCGGCGCTGACGGCGGCGGGGGTCTCCTTCGCCACCCACGCGTACGCACACGACCCGGCGCACCCCTCGTACGGCGAGGAGGCCGCCGAGGCGATGGGCGTTTCGCGGGACCAGGTCTTCAAGACGCTGGTCGCGGAGGTGGACGGGGCCCTGACGGTGGCGGTGGTCCCGGTCTCGGGCTCGCTGGACCTCAAGGCGCTGGCGAGCGCGGTCGGCGGCAAGCGGGCGGCGATGGCCGACCCGGCGCTGGCGGAGCGTACGACGGGCTACGTGCGGGGCGGCATCTCTCCGCTGGGCCAGCGCAAGCCGCTGCGCACCGTGCTGGACGCCTCCGCCTCCGCTCTCGCCACGCTCTGCGTCTCGGCGGGCCGCCGGGGTCTGGAGGTCGAGCTGTCCCCCGCGGACCTGGCCGCCCTGACGCACGCCACGCTGGCCCCGATCGCCCGCCCCTGATCCGTCGCAGGCGCGGGCGCGCAGCCCGGCCGCTCAGCCCCGCGGGGCCTCCGGTGCGGCCGGATCGGCGTGGACGTGCGGCGCCGGGTAGGCGGACGGCAGCCACTCCGGCAGCGGGTCCGGGTCGCGCGGGGACCACAGCGCCGTCAGCCCGAGGTGGACCAGTACGGCCGTCATCGGCCACACCAGCAGTGCCCCGTGCGCCAGCAGTTGCAGCGGCGCGTCGAACGGAACGCCCTTGCCGGCCGCGCGGGCCGCGGCCGCCAGGTCCGAGGACGGTCCCAGCCACAGTCCGAGCCGCCAGCCCGCCAGGGCGGCGAAGCCGGACCCGATCGCGAGGCCGAGCACCAGCGGCACGCCGCCGGCCCGGCGCCACAGGAAGGTGCCGACCGCGCTCAGCACGCCGAGCCCCGCGGCCAGCAGGAAGTAGGTGCCGTCGGCCCCGATCCGCGCCTCGCTCTCGGAGTTCCGCAGGAACACCGCCTCCCCGTTGGAGACGTACTGGGCCCGCGGCGCCAGCCACGCCCAGAGCAGTCCGAGGAGGACCCCGGCCACGGCGACCGCCATCGCGACGGCGGCCCCGTCGCGGACGTCCGCCGGGGTGATGCCCGCGGCGGTGTCGCCCGGCTTCCCGGGAGGGGGCTGCGCGGGGTCGAGAGGAGACGGCGGAGTCACGGCTTCGGTCACTCCCACATCGTGCCAGGTGTGCCCGGTACCGGCGTCAGCGGACCGCCGCCCGGCGGTACGCCCAGGTGGCGACGGCCAGTGACAGCACGCCGACGGCGGCGCAGACCCCCAGGTCGAAGAGGACCGCGGCCCAGTCCGGGTCCGCCTCGAAGGTACGGGCGAAGGCCTCGACCCCGTACGTGGACGGCAGCAGGTCCCGCGCCCACACGATCGGCTCGGGCATCCGCTCCGGCGGCAGGACCCCCAGCAGGAGGGCCGCGGACATGCCGAGCTGCCCGGCCAGCGTGGCCAGTTCCTGACGCGGGGCCAGCAGTCCCAGGGCCGCCCCGAGCCCGGCGAGCGCGGCTCCGGCCAGCGGCACCACGGCGGCCAGGATCCACAGGCCGCCCATCGGCAGCCCGAAGAGCACGCATCCGAAGACGGCGGTGACGAGCGTCCCCGGCAGGGTGAAGGAGGCGTACGCGGCGGCCGCTCCCAGCACCACGGAGGCGGGCGGCACCGGAAGGGTGGCGTAGTGGTCGAGCCCGCCGCCCGCCCGCAGCTGTCCGAAGTACTGGGCGAGCAGGTTCAGTGCGACGAAGGCCACCACGAGCACGGAGGAGCCGGCCACGACGGCCCGCGCCTCGGAGCCGCCGTCCACCACGCCCCGCATCAGGATCATGATCCCGACGGACTGGAAGGTGGCCACGAACAGCAGCGGGATGCGCGCCACGCGCGCCCGGGACAGCTGCGCCCGGTACACGGCGGCCAGCGCGGGGAAGAACCGTGCCTTCGGCGCGAGCTCGGCGGGGGCGGCCGCGGGGACGGGGAGGGAGGCGGGGACGGCGTCCTCGGCAACGGCAGTCACGACTTGACCAGACCCTTCATCCGCCCGCCCAGCGCCAGGTAGACGTCCTCCAGGCTCGGCGTCGCCAACGTGAAATCGTCGAGGGCGGCGAAGGCCGGCCCCCCGGTGACGGCGGCCACCGCGCCCCGCGCCTCCTCCGGCGCGAGCCTGAGCACCCACCGCCGTCCGGACTCGGCGGCCCGCGGGGCGAGCGCCGCCACCTCCGGCACCTCCAGCGGCGGCGCGGAGCGCCACACCAGTTCCAGCCGGACCTCTCCGGAGACCTCGGCCTTGAGGCCGGCCGGGGTGTCGCAGGCGATGACCCGGCCCTGGTCGATGACGGCGACCCGGTCGAGGACGGTCTCGGCCTCGATGACGTTGTGGGTGACGAGCAGGACGGTGGCGCCGTGCTGAGCGCGCCGCCGGTCCACGGCGGCCCACACCGCCCGCCGGGCGACCGGGTCCATGCCGGTGGTGGGCTCGTCGAGGACGAGGACGGGCCGCTCGCCGACCAGCGCGGCGGCGAAGCAGGCGAGGCGGCGCTGTCCGCCGGAGAGCTTCTTGAGCGGCCGCCCGGCGATCCCGGTCAGCCCGAGTTCCTCCAGTACGGCGTCGCGCGCGGTCCGCGCCGCCCGGACGTCGAGTCCGCGCAGCCGGCCGGTGGTCTCGGCGGCGAGCGCCACCGTGAGCTCGTCCAGGGCGGTGGACTCCTGCCCGAGGTAGGCGAGCAGCCGGGCCGCCCGTCCGGGGTGGCGTACGAGGTCGTGGCCGAGCAGGGTGACGGCGCCGGAGTCGGGCCGCATCAGCCCGGTGAGCTGGCGGACCAGGGTGGACTTGCCGGCGCCGTTGGGGCCGAGCAGGCCGAAGATCTCGCCGCGGCGCACCTCGAGGGAGACGCCGTCGTTGGCGCGGGTCTCGGGCAGGGCCGGCGCCCCGCGCCGGCCGCGGACCGCGGGGTACGTCTTGACCAGGTCACGCACCGCGCAGACCACGTCGGAGGCCGCTTCCGCGGCTGCTGCCGCGCCGCGCTTCCCGCGGGGTTCCGCCTGTGCTGTGCCCGTACTCACGAGGGAGCAGCCTACGGGGTTCCCGGCCCTGCTCGGCCGCCGGGGTCGCCGGGGCCCACGGTGTCGGAGGGGCCCGCTCCGGGCGGCGCGGCCGGTACGGCGGCGACGTGCTCGGCGGCCGCGCGGACGTCGATCTCCCGCCAGAAACCGGCTCGGATGGCGTACCGGTCGTGCTCGTCGATCTGGTCGTCCTTGTGCGCGAGCAGCCCGAACCGGGCGGCGTAGCGCAGCAGCTCCCCGTCGATCCGGTGCGGGACGCGGGGGTACATCGTGGCCAGTTTCTGGAGGTGCGCGGTGTCCGGGAGGCGTTCCATCCAGCGGCGGGCGAACACCTGTCCCACCTCGAACGGGTCGCCGCCGACGGTGGTGATGTCCTCCTCGCGGTCCGCCCAGCGCTGCTCGGCGGAGGTGAGCTGGGCGAGGGTGGGCAGCGAGGCGGTCTCGGCCGGTTCGCCGAGGGGGCCGCCGCGGTCGATCCAGCCCTTGTCGGACGACCAGCGCAGGGCGCTGCCGGCCGGGGGCTGGCCGCCGCCGTTCCCGTGTCCGGCCTGCGGGCCGGGTGCCCGCAGCGAGCCGGCGAGGTCCTTGGGGGTGGGGACGGTCCTGCCGCCGGCGGTGACGGGCGCCGGGGCCGGTGCGCCGTCCTGTTCCCGCGGCGCCGCGGGAGCGGTGCCGTTGCGGGCGGCCTCGGCGAGGGCGGCCTCGGGCAGCGGGGCGGAGAGGATGGCGGCGATGTCGGGGCGCGGGGCGGGCGGCGGGGAGCACAGGCCGCTGAGGTCCTTGGGCCGGACGGCCCGGGTGATCCAGGCCCGGTCGAGGACGCGGCGTTCGTCGGCTTCGGCGACGAGGTCCTCGGACTGGTTGTAGTCGCCGTCGGCGGCCTGGACGGCCCAGAGGTGGACGGCGACGCCGTGCTCCTTGGCGGACATCAGCCCGGGGAGCAGGTCGCCGTCGCCGGTGACCAGGACCACGTCGGAGCAGGCGCGGTTGCGGGCGAGCTCGGTGAGCTCGGCGTGCATGGCAGCGTCGACGCCCTTCTGGGCCCAGCGGCCGTCGCTGCGGGTCAGGGCGCCGAGGCGGACGGTGACCCGGGGCATGACGCGCAGCCGCCGGTGTTCGGGCTGCGGCACCCGGTCGGGCGCTCCGTCGAACCAGTAGATCCGCAGCAGGGGCTGCTCCGTGTCGGCCTGGGCCCGCTCGCGCAGTCCCTGGATGAGGGCGGCATGGTCGACGGTGATGCGGGAGCGTGAGGGCTCCCCTGCGAGAAGGCTCGCGGCGGCGCCCAGCAGATAGCCGGCGTCCACCAGGACGACGCAGCGGTCCACGCGTTCCACCCTCTTCCGTGGGGGTCCTCTGGATATTCCCCGAGTCTGCCCGACCGCAAGGGTGTTGACGGCCGGAACTCGATCATCGGCGTGGCGGATCTCCCGGGTGGCCCGGAAGTGCCGGTCGGCTACACGCAGTAATGATCCAAAATGCGCGGTTTCGGGCGCTGTGTGAGTGTGAAGGCGGTCCTGGCCCCTAGACCCTCACGGAGGCTCCACCATGGCCAAGAACAAGAACCAGAAGCAGCCGTCGAAACAGCAGGCCCGCTCGTCCGCGCCGGAGCAGTCGAAGGGCTCGGCGGAGTCCTCGTCCGAGTCGATGTCGCAGGCGCCGAGTCCGATGGACATGGCCCACAAGAGCAAGCAGAAGAAGTTCGGCCACAACTGACGCCCGTGCGTCCGCTGACGGAAGGGCCCGCCCATCGCCGGGCGGGCCCTTCCGTGCGCGGGGGCGGCCGTCGCCTAGCCGGCCAGGCAGGACGGGCCGAGCAGGACCTTGAGGTCGCCGAAGAGCGCCGGGTCGGGCTTGACCCGGTGCTTGTCGAGGCGCAGGACCGTGGTCGAGCGCGGGCCCTGGAGCTTGATCCGCACCTCGGTGTTGCCGTGGTGGTGGCGCAGGATCTCGCCCAGCCGGGTCACCATCGGCGGGGTGACCTTGACGGTCGGGATGGTGAGGACGACGGGTGCGTTGGTCCCGGCCGAGGAGATGTCGGGGACCATCATCTCCATGGCGACCAGGCGCGGGACGTCCTCGCGCTTGTCGAGGCGGCCCTTGACGAAGACGACCGTGTCCTCGACCAGCTGGGTGGAGACGAGCTGGTAGGTCGCGGGGAAGAACATGCACTCGATGGAGCCGGCCAGGTCCTCGACGGTGGCGATGGCCCAGGCGTTGCCCTGCTTGGTCATCTTGCGCTGCAGGCCGGAGATGATGCCGCCGATGGTGACGACCGCGCCGTCGGAGTGCTCGCCGCCGGTGAGCTGGGAGATGCCGGCGTCCGTCTTGTCGGACAGCACGTGCTCCAGGCCGAAGAGCGGGTGGTCGGAGACGTAGAGGCCGAGCATCTCGCGCTCCTGGGCGAGCAGGTAGGACTTCTCCCACTCGACGTCGGAGAACTCCACGTCGAGGCCGAAGCCCGGCTCGTCCCCGGCGCTCTCGTCGCCCATCGCGCCGAACAGGTCGAACTGCCCCTCGGCCTCCTTGCGCTTGACCGCCACCACGTTGTCGATCATCGACTCGTGGTGGGCGACGAGGCCCTTGCGGGTGTGGCCCATCTCGTCGAAGGCGCCGGCCTTGATCAGCGACTCGACGGTCCGCTTGTTGCAGACGACGGCCTCGACCTTGTCCAGGAAGTCGGGGAAGGAGGAGAACTTCCCCTTGGCCTTGCGGCTCTTGATGATCGACTCCACGACGTTGGAGCCGACGTTGCGGACGGCGGTGAGGCCGAAGAGGATCACGTCGTCGCCCTGGGCGGCGAAGTTCGGCTCGGACTCGTTCACGTTCGGCGGCAGGACCTTGATGCCCATGCGCCGGCACTCGTTCAGGTAGATCGCGGACTTGTCCTTGTCGTCCTTGACCGAGGTGAGCAGGCCGGCCATGTACTCGGCCGGGAAGTTCGCCTTGAGGTAGGCGGTCCAGTAGGAGACCAGGCCGTACGCGGCGGAGTGGGCCTTGTTGAAGGCGTAGCCGGCGAAGGGGACCAGGACGTCCCACAGGGCCTTGATCGCCTGGTCGCTGAAGCCCTTCTTCTTGGCGCCCGCCTCGAAGATGACGAAGTTCTTCGCCAGCTCGTCGGGCTTCTTCTTGCCCATCACGCGGCGCAGGATGTCTGCCTCGCCGAGCGAGTACCCGGCGATGATCTGGGCGGCCTTCTGGACCTGCTCCTGGTAGACGATCAGGCCGTAGGTGACCGCGAGGACCTCTTCGAGGGGGCCCTCCAGCTCCGGGTGGATCGGGGTGATCTCCTGCTGCTTGTTCTTGCGCAGGGCGTAGTTCGTGTGCGAGTTCATGCCCATCGGGCCCGGCCGGTACAGGGCCGAGACGGCGGAGATGTCCTCGAAGTTGTCGGGCTTCATCAGGCGCAGCAGGGAGCGCATGGGCCCGCCGTCGAACTGGAAGACGCCGAGGGTGTCGCCGCGGCCGAGCAGTTCGAAGGTCTTGGGGTCGTCGAGCGGGAGGCCGAGGAGATCGATGTCGATCCCCTTGTTGGCCTTCACCATCTTGACGGCGTCGTCCATGATCGTGAGGTTGCGCAGGCCGAGGAAGTCCATCTTCAGCAGGCCGAGCGATTCGCAGCTCGGGTAGTCCCACTGGGTGATGGTGACGCCGTCGGAGTGCCGCACCCAGACGGGCACGTGGTCGGTGATGGTCTCGCTGGACATGATCACGCCGGCCGCGTGCACGCCCATCTGGCGGACCAGGCCCTCCACGCCGCGGGCGGTGTCGATGACCTTCTTCACGTCCGGCTCGTTCTCGTACATCCCGCGGATCTCGCCGGCCTCGCCGTAGCGGGGGTGCGTCGGGTCGAGGATGCCGGAGAGCGGGATGCCCTTGCCGAGGACGTCGGCGGGCATGGCCTTGGTGAGGCGGTCGCCCATGGCGTAGGGGTAGCCCAGGACGCGCGCGGAGTCCTTGATGGCGTTCTTGGCCTTGATCGTGCCGTAGGTGCCGATCATGGCGACCTTGTCGGCGCCGTACTTCTCGGTCACGTACCGGATCACCTCGACGCGCCTGCGCTCGTCGAAGTCGATGTCGACATCGGGCATGGAGACGCGCTCGGGGTTCAGGAAGCGCTCGAAGATCAGGCCGTGGGTGATCGGGTCGAGGTCGGTGATGCCCATGGCGTACGCGACGATCGAGCCGGCCGCGGAGCCGCGGCCCGGGCCCACCGCGATGCCCTGGTTCTTGGCCCACATGATGAAGTCGGCGACCACGAGGAAGTAGCCGGGGAAGCCCATCGAGATGATTGTGTCCATCTCGTACTCGGCCTGCTTCATCCGGTCCTCGGGGATGCCCCCCGGGTAGCGGCGCTCCATGCCGCGCATGGTCTCCTCGCGGAACCAGGTGACCTCGGTGTAGCCGTCCGGGATGTCGAACTTCGGCATGAGGTTCCGGAACTGGAACATGCCCTCGGTGTCGACCTGCTCCGCGACGAGGCGGGTGTTGGCGCAGCCCTCCTGCCAGGCGTCCGAGGAGTCGATGGCGTACATCTCCTCCGTGGACTTCAGGTAGTAGCCGGTGCCGTCGAAGCGGAAGCGGTCCGGGTCGGAGAGGTTCTTGCCGGTCTGGATGCACAGCAGCGCGTCGTGGGCGCCGGCCTCGCTGGCGTAGGTGTAGTGCGAGTCGTTGGTGACCAGCGGCGGGATGCCGAGCTTCCGGCCGATCTCCAGCAGCCCGTCGCGGACCCGGCGCTCGATCTCGATGCCGTGGTCCATCAGCTCCAGGAAGTACCGGCCCTTGCCGAAGATGTCCTGGTACTCGGAGGCCGCCTTGAGGGCCTCGTCGAACTGGCCGAGGCGCAGCCGGGTCTGGACCTCGCCGGAGGGGCAGCCGGTGGAGGCGATGAGCCCCTCGGACCACTGGCTGATGGTCTCCTTGTCCATGCGGGGCCACTTGGTGAGCCAGCCCTCGGCGTACGCGTCGGAGGACAGCCGGAAGAGGTTGTTCAGGCCGGTGGCGTTCGCCGCCCAGATCGTCTTGTGCGTGTAGCCGCCGGAGCCGGAGACGTCGTCGCGCTTCTGGTGCGGCTGGCCCCACTGGATGCGCCGCTTGTTGCGCCGGGACTCGGGGGCGACGTACGCCTCGATGCCGATGATCGGCGTGATCCCGGCCTTCTTCGCGGTGTGGAAGAAGTCGTAGGCGCCGTGCAGGTTGCCGTGGTCGGACATGGCGATGTGCGACATGCCCATCTCGTTGCACGCGTTGAACATGTCCTTCAGCCGCGCGGCACCGTCCAGCAGGGAGTACTGGGTGTGGACGTGCAGGTGCGTGAACGGCGGCTTGGTCACAGTGGGAGTCCTCCGGCCGGGAGTGAGGGGGGCAGCCTCGAAGTCTACGTCTCCCCGCTGACACATTCCGGGCACCGACCGGTACGGTCATGCGTTGCACGAACAAGGACACCGTCCGGCCATCAAGATCCACAACGTGATCCACCCAGCGCCACCAGGAGGCATCCGCCATGGCGGTTCCCGAGACGACCGAAGAGCAGCGCGCCGAGCAGATACTCGAGGTGTTCGCCACCGCGTTCGGCGAGCTCCTCGCCGCCGACCCGGCCGCCTTCCAGGTCAAATTCCGGAAGATGGCGGCCTCGGCCTTCGCCTTCTACCGGGGCACCGCCTGCCTCTTCTACGCGGACCTGGAGGCCGACCGGCACGGCGGCCCGTACCTGGACGAGCGGACGGGCCGGGTGTGGATCCACGGTGATCTCCACGCGGAGAACTTCGGCACGTACATGGACTCCAACGGCCGGCTGGTCTTCAACGTCAACGACTTCGACGAGGCCTACGTGGGCCCCTTCACCTGGGACCTGAAGCGGTTCGCGGCCTCCGTGGCGCTGATCGGCTACACCAAGGCGCTCAGCGACGGCCAGATCAGCGCACTGGTGCGGACCTACGCCGCCGCCTACCGCGAGCGCGTCCACCGCCTGGCCGCCGGGGCCAAGTACGAGGAGGTCCCCTCCTTCACCCTGGACACCGCCGACGGCCCGCTGCTGGGGGCCCTGCGCGCGGCCCGGTCGCGCACCCGCTTCGCGCTGCTGGACTCGATGACCGAGATCCGCGAGTTCGAGCGCCGCTTCGCGCCCGGCCCGGGCACCGTCGAGCTGGACGCGGCCACCCGCTACAAGGTGCTGGACGCCTTCGACGGGTACTTGGAGACCCTGCCCGACGAGTCCCTCGTGCGGCCGGACTCCTACCGGGTCAAGGACGTGGTGGGCCGCCGCGGCGTCGGCATCGGCTCGGCCGGGCTGCCCTCGTACAACATCCTGCTGGAAGGGCACAGCGACGCCCTGGAGAACGACGTCGTGATCTACCTCAAGCAGGCGCAGACACCGGCCGTGTCCCGCCACATCACCGACCGGGCGGTGCGGGAGTACTTCCGGCACGAGGGCCACCGCACGGTGATCTCCCAGCGGGCGCTGCAGGCGCACGCCGACCCGTGGCTGGGCTGGACGGAGCTGGACGGCGCCGGGCAGCTGGTGGCGGAGGTCTCCCCGTACGCCGTGGACCTGGACTGGTCGGACCTGGACGATCCGGAGGAGATCGCCGCCGTCGTCGCGGACCTGGGCCGGGCCACGGCCACCATGCACGGCGCGGCCGACGCGGCGGAGAGCGGCCACTCCCTGGTCCCCTTCTCCACCGAGCGGGCCATCGACGCGGCCATCGCGGCCGACGAGGAGGGCTTCGCGGAGCTGCTCGTCGACTTCGCCCACACCTACGGCGCCCGGGCCCGGGCGGACCACCAGATCTTCGTGGACCTGTTCCGCAACGGCCGGATCATGCCGTAGACCCCGCGGTCCGGGCCCCGTGGGCCGTCCCCACAGGGACTCGTGGCACACTCGCGGCGATGGACATATCAGGGACGGGACCGAGGGGGCTGCGGGCCGGGCTGTTCAGTGCGCTCGTCGTGCTGCTCTCGGCCGGCTCGCACGTCCTGATGTCCCGGGTGCCGCTGCCGCCCTCGCTGCTGGCGGGGGCCTTCGCCACCGTCTTCGTGATCGCGTACGCGCTGGCGGGCCGCGCGCGGGCCTTCGGCCCGATCGCCGGCCTGCTGGTGCCCCTGGAGCTGGCCGCCGACACCGTCTTCACCGCCGGACAGCACCTGTGCTACGGCCCTGCGGGCGGGCCGGTCTCCGGCCCGCTGCGGGCGCTGGGCCTGGACGACCTGTGCGGCGGCACACCGGTGGGCGGACCGCTCGCCGAGGTGGCCGGGCCCGCCGCCGACCCGGCCGCGCTGCTGGCCGCGCCCGGGCCCTGGACGCCCTGGCTGCTGCTGGGCGCCCACGTCGGCGTCGGGCTGGTCGCGGCCGGCTGGCTGCACGGCGGTGAGCGGGCGCTGGCCCAGCTGCTGCGGGCAATGGGCGCCTTCGCGTTCCGGCCGCTGCGGCTGGCGGCGGCGCCGGTCGCGGCGGCCGCCGGTCCGCCGCGCCGGGTGCCCCGGCCGGTGCTGCCGGGCGCGCGGGCCCGTACCCGCTTCCCCGTGCACTCCGTGGGACGGCGGGGTCCTCCCGTGCTCGGCGCGCTCGCCCGCGCCTGACGCACGTACGGCACCCCCATCACGTCACGTCCCAGGAGACCACCATGAGTTCACGCAACAGCCAGGCGAACAAGGCAGCGGCCCGCGAGCGGCTGCGCGCCGAGCGCGAGGCGCAGGCGAAGAAGGACAAGGTGCGCCGCCAGCTGACCGTGGCCGGCACGGTCCTGGCCGTCCTGGCCCTCGCCGGCGGCATCGGCTACTGGGCCGTCCAGGCCAACCAGCCCGGCTACTGGGAGAAGGCCGCCGAGGCCGAGCTGGTCCAGCCGAAGAACACCGAGGGCGAGAACGGCACCACGGTCGTCGTCGGCAAGGCCGACGCGAAGAAGACCCTGGAGCTCTACGAGGACTCCCGCTGCCCGGCGTGCGCCTCGTTCGAGCAGGCGGTCGGCGAGCAGGTCAAGAAGGACGTCGACGCCGGCAAGTACAAGCTCCGGTTCTTCGGCGCCACCTTCATCGACAACGCCGTCAAGGGCGAGGGTTCGAAGAACGCGCTGAGCGCCCTGGGCGCGGCGCTGAACGTCGGCCCGCAGGCCTTCCTCGACTACAAGGCGGCGCTCTACTCCAAGGAGCTGCACCCCGAGGAGACCGTAGACAGCTTCGCCAAGGACGACTACCTGCTGAAGGTCGCGGACACGGTCCCGGCGCTCAAGGGCAACGCCGAGTTCAAGAAGGCCGTCGAGGACGGCACGTACGACCGGTGGGCACTGGAAATGGCCAAATCCTTCAACAAGTCCGGTGTCACGGGGACCCCGACGCTGAAGATGGACGGCAAGAAGATCGAGACTCCGGCCACGTCGGAGGCGTTCACGCAGGCGATCGACAAGGCCGTCGCCGGCTGATTCAGGCCACGACGGGCGGGCGAACTCCTGGAGTTCGCCCGCCCGTTGCGTCCCGGGGGATGTACGGAGGGTCATACCCGCCAGTAACATGATCATCCGTGACCAGTCATCTCCCTTCCTCCGCACCCTCATCCACGGGTGTCCCCACTCCACGCCGGCGCACGGTGGTCCTGGCCGCGGCCGCCACGGCCGCGCTGGCCCCGATCACCGCGCTGGGCGCCTCCGCCGCCCAGGCCGCCCAGAGCGCTCCCGCGTTCCTGCACGGCGTCGCCTCCGGCGATCCGCTGCCCGACGGGGTCCTGCTCTGGACCCGCGTCACCCCGACCGCCGAGGCGGTGCCCGGCTCCGGCCTGGGCCCGGCCGTCCAGGTGGACTGGCAGGTGGCCTCGGACAAGGCCTTCTCCCGGATCGTCGCCGCCGGGACCGTCACCGCCTCCGCCGCCACCGACCACACGGTCAAGGTGGACGTGCGCGGCCTGAGCCCGCAGACCCCGTACTGGTACCGCTTCACCGTCGGCTCCGCCGTCTCCCCGACCGGCCGGACGCTGACCACGCCCGCCGCCGGAACGACGACCGACGGGGTGCGCTTCGGCGTGGTCTCCTGCGCGAACTGGGAGTCCGGCTACTTCTCGGCCTACCGGCACCTGGCCGCCCGCGGCGACCTGCACGCGGTGCTGCACCTGGGGGACTACGTCTACGAGTACGCCTCGGGGGGCTACCCGGAGGGCAAGTACGTCGTGCGCCCGCACGAGCCCCGGCACGAGATCGTCACCCTCGCCGACTACCGCACCCGGCACGGCAGGTACAAGACCGACCCCGACCTCCAGGCGCTGCACCACGCGCACCCGGTCGTCGCCATATGGGACGACCACGAGTTCGCCAACGACGCCTGGGCGGGGGGCGCACAGAACCACACCCCGGGAACCGAGGGCGAGTGGGCGGGCCGCGCGGCAGCCGCCAAGCAGGCGTACTTCGAGTGGATGCCGGTACGCGCCTCCATCGCCGGCACCGTCTACCGCAGGCTGCGCTTCGGCACCCTCGCCGACCTGCACCTGCTGGACCTGCGCTCCTTCCGCTCGGAGCAGGTCAAGGTCGGCAGCGGCGGGGTGGACGACCCGGAGCGCACGCTCACCGGGCGGGCCCAGCTGGACTGGCTCAAGGCGGGCCTGGCCGGCTCCGACGCGACCTGGAAGCTGGTCGGCACCTCGGTGATGATCTCGCCGGTCGCCTTCGGCTCGCTCCCCGCCCACCTGCTGAAGCCGCTCGCCAAGCTGCTCGGCCTGCCCGAGGGCGGCCTCGCGGTCAACGTGGACCAGTGGGACGGCTACACAGACGACCGCAAGGAGCTCCTGGGCCACCTCAAGGACCGGGGGATCAAGAACACGGTGTTCCTGACCGGCGACATCCACATGGCGTGGGCGAACGAGGTTCCGGTGAACATGGCGACCTACCCGGGCTCGGGGACGGCGGCGACCGAGTTCGTGGTCACCTCGGTCACCTCCGACAACCTGGACGACATCCTCCACGTCCCGGCCGACACCGCCTCACTGGTCGCCGAGTCGGCCGTCAAGGCCGCCAACTGGCACGTGAAGTGGCTGGACATGGACGCACACGGCTACGGCGTGCTGGACGTGACGGCGGAGCGCTCGCAGATGGACTACTACGTCGTCTCCGACAAGCGGCGGCAGGACGCCACCGCCGCCTGGTCGCGCTCGTACCGGACCCGGAACGGCACCCAGCAGGTGGAGCGGGTGGACCGGCCGGTGCGCTGACGCCCGGCCGGCCGTACGGAAGGGGCGTCCGGTCCGGCCGGGCGCCCCTTTCCGTCCCGCACGCCGCGCGGCCCCGGGGACGGGGGCCGCGCGGCGTGCGCCTACAGGGTGTCGAGGAAGCCGAGTGCGGCCTTCCACGCCTGCTCGGCCGCCTCCGCGTCGTAGTCGTCCAGCTCCGGGTCGGTGAACAGGTGCCCGGCGCCCGGGTAGCTGTGGACCTCCACGTCGGCCCCGGCCCGCTGCATCCGCAGGTACCAGGCGGTCAGCCAGTCGTGCGGTTCGAACGGGTCGGGGTCCGCGATGTGCAGCTGCACGGGCAGCCCGTCCACCGAGGCGTCGTCCTCCAGGTCGGCCGTCCCGTGCAGGAGCAGCAGCCCGCGCGCCTTCTCGTCGGCCAGCGCCAGGTGTTGGGCGATGGAGCCGCCGAAGGAGAGGCCCGCGTAGACCAGGCCCTGGTCGGAGAAGGGCGCGGAGGCCAGCACCGCGCGCCTGAGCAGCTCGTCACGGCCGATCTCGTCCCGCAGCGCCATGCCCGCCTCGACGGTGTCGGAGGTACGTCCCTCGAAGAGGTCCGGTACCTGGACCTGGTGCCCGGCCGCGCGCAGCCGGTCGGCTGCCGCGTGCACCGCGGGCCGCAGCCCGTACGTCGAGTGGAAGAGCATGATGTTCATGACTCCATCGTGCCAGTTTCCGCAGGAGCCCTCCGGTTACGTTTCCCCCTATGGAGATGGAGCCCGTGATACGCCCACTGATCGTCATCGGCGGTTCGCTGCTGCTCACCCTGCTGGCGGGGTGGCTGCTCGACCTGTTGCTGCGCCGGATCGACGCCCGGCACCCGGAGACCCCGCTGTGGGGTCTGCTGAGGCGCTGCCGCATCCCCTTCCAGCTGGTGCTGTGCACCGCGCTGCTCAGAGGGTCCTACCGGTCGGCGGGGCTCCTCCCCGAGTACGCGTTCTACATCGGCCGCGCCCTCACCCTGGTGACGATCGCCTCCGCGGCCTGGCTGGCCGTCCGCATCGCGACGGCCGTGGTCGACGCCTCGTACGCGCGCTACGCCTCGGTGGCCCAGGACGCCGCGCGGGTCCGCCGGGTGCGCACCCAGGTCACGCTGATCCAGCGCGTGGTCACGGCGGTCGTGGTCGTGGTGGCGCTCGCGGCGATGCTGCTGACCTTCCCCCCGATGCGGACGTTCGGCGCGTCGATGCTGGCCTCGGCGGGCGTGCTCGGCATCGTGGCGGGCATCGCCGCCCAGTCCTCGCTGGGCAACCTCTTCGCCGGCCTGCAGATCGCCTTCGGCGACACCGTGCGCATCGGCGACACGGTGGTCGTCGACAAGGAATGGGGCACGGTCGAGGAGATCACCCTGACCTTCCTCACCGTCCGCACCTGGGACGAGCGCCGGATCACGATGCCGGTCTCGTACTTCACGAGCAAGCCGTACGAGAACTGGTCGCGCGGCGGCGCGGAGATGACCGGGACGGTCTTCTGGCACCTCGACCACAGCGCACCGGTCGAACGGATGCGGGAGTACCTGCAGGAGCTGCTGAAGGAGATCCCCGAGTGGGACGGGCGCAGCAGCGGCCTGGCGGTGACCGACACCACCCCCAACACGGTCCAGGTCCGCGCGGTGGTCACGGCGAAGAACGCCGACGACGTCTGGACCGTGCGCTGCGAGGTCCGCGAACGCATGATCAGCTGGCTGGTCGCCCACCACCCGTACGCCCTGCCCCGCATCGTGACGTCCGAAGCGGCGGCCGCTCCGGGCTTCCGCGCGGCCATCCCTCCCACGCCCCACCCCTGAGCCGGCGGCGGCGCCCGGCCCGGCCGGGCTCCGGACCGGACCGGGCCTTCGGCCCCCGCCCGTCAGGGGCTCCGCAGGCTGCGCACGTCCAGGTGCCTCAGGACCCGGTCCACGATCTCCGGGTCCGAGCCCGGCTCGCTGCGCGCCGCCAGCACCTCGTGCCGGGCGGCCGACATCATCTCCCGCTGGATCCGCTGGACGTGCCGGATCCGCTCCACCCGCTGCGCGTACGCCTCCCGGCGCTCCTCGTCGACCATGTCGGGGCTGATGCGGGCCCCGACGTCGTACGCCCGCCGGTACAGCGTCTCCACCAGGTCCTCCGGCAGCTCCTCCACCTCCTGGATCTCCTTGAGCCGCCGTTTGGCGGCCTTGGCGGCGCGGACCGCCAGCACCCGCTCGGCGTCCCGGTCCGCGTCGGAGTCGGCCTCCACCCCCAGCCGCCGCACCAGCCACGGAAGGGTGAGGCCCTGCAGCACCAGGGTCGTCATGATCACCGCGAAGGCGATGAAGACGATCTCGTCCCGTCCGGGGAACGGCTCGCCCGCGTCGGTCTCCAGGGGGATCGCGAGGGCCAGGGCGACCGAGGCCACCCCCCGCATCCCGGCCCACCACATGACCACGCTCTCCCGCCAGCTCACCGGGATCTCCTCGTCGTAGTCCCGGCGCTTGTGCAGCTTCTGGGCGACCCAGCCGGCCGGCAGCAGCCACACCAGCCGTACGCCCACGACCACCGCGACCACGACCGCCGCCCAGCCGGCCATCTCGCCGAGCTGCCCCTGCGCCGTGCCGAACACGTTGTGCAGCTCCAGGCCGATCAGCCCGAACGCCACCCCGGTGACGAGCATGTCGACGACTTCCCAGAAGGTGTGCCCGGCGAGCCGGCCCAGCACGTCGTCGGCGTCGGAGGCGTACTCGGCCAGGAACAGGGCCGTCGTCAGGACCGCCAGCACCCCCGAGCCCTGGAGCTCCTCCGCCACCACGTACGAGACGAACGGCACCAGCAGGGTCAGCCCGATCTGCAGGGTGGCGTCGCCGAGCTTCCCCATCAGCCGGTTGGTGATCCAGCCGAAGGCGAGCCCGACGGCCAGCGCGACGACGGCGGACAGGACGAACTCGCCGAGCGCGTCCGGCCAGGAGAAGCTGCCGCTGACGGCCGCGGCGATGGCCACGTGGTAGAGCACGATGGCCGTCACGTCGTTGAACAGGCCCTCGCCCTCCAGGATGGACACCATGCGGCGGGGCAGCCCGAGCGAGCCGGCCACCGCGGTCGCGGCGACCGGGTCGGGCGGGGCGACGAGCGCGCCGAGCGCCACGGCTGCGGCGATGGGCAGCCCGGGCACGACGGTGTGGGCGACGGCGGCGACGGCGGCGGTCGTGACGAACACCAGGGCCACGGCCAGCAGCAGGATGGGCCGGACGTTGGCGGCGAACTGGCGCCAGGAGGTGCGCTGGACGGACGCGTACAGGAGCGGCGGCAGCACCAGCGGGAGGATGTAGTCGGGCGGGATGTCGACGTTCGGCACGGCCGGCACCAGGGCGAGGACGACGCCGCCGAGGGTCATGAGGACGGGCGCGGGTAGCCCGAGCCGGTCTCCGAGCGGCACCGTCACCACGGCACCGAGCAGCAGTACGAACAACAGGGCGAGCTGATCCACTCCCCCACCCTGCCAGGCCGCCGCGCTCGACGGGGGCGGCGGGGACCCGACGCCCCGTGTCGGCACTCCGCCCGGCCCCCGGAGCCCCGGCCCCCCGAGCTCAGCCGGACCGGCGGGGCACGGTCACAGCGCCCCGGCCGCGGGTGCCGTACGGCGGGCGGGTGGCGGGAGGTGGGGTCAGCTTCCCGCGAGGGGGCGCCGCATGGCGCGGTGCGGGATGCCCGCGTCCTGGAACTCCGGCCCGTACGCCGTGTACCCGAGCCGCTCGTAGAAGCCCAGCGCGTGCGTCTGCGCGCCCAGGTCGACGGCCGTCAGGCCCCGCCCGGCCGCCTCCGCCTCGATGGCGCGGACCAGCGCGACGCCCACGCCCAGTCCCCGCGCGGCCGCGGTCACGGCGAGCCGTCCCAGCGAGCCGACCTCCTGGGACCCGGTCTTGGCCAGCGCCGCGGCGCCGTGCAGCAGTCGGCCCGTGCCCAGCGGCGCTCCGTCCGGCCCCACGGCCAGGACGTGCACCGCGTCCGCGTCGTACGCGTCGTACTCGATCGACGGCGGCACGGCCTGCTCGACCACGAACACCTCGGTCCGCACGGCGAAGCACGCCGCCATGTCGGCCTCGCCCGAGGCCACGCGGACCGCGAAGGCGGTCACTCGCTCTCCGCCCGGATCACGTCCAGCGCGTGCTGCAGGTCCGCCGGGTAGGTGCTCGCGAACTCGACCCACCGGCCGTCCGACGGGTGCTCGAAGCCGAGCCGCACCGCGTGCAGCCACTGCCGGGTGAGCCCCAGCCGCTTGGCGACGGTCGGGTCGGCGCCGTAGGTGAGGTCGCCGACGCAGGGGTGGCGGTGCGCGGCCATGTGCACGCGGATCTGGTGCGTGCGCCCCGTCTCCAGCTTGATGTCGAGCAGCGAGGCGGCCCGGAAGGCCTCGATCAGGTCGTAGTGGGTGACGGAGGGCTTGCCCTCCTGGGTCACGGCCCACTTGTAGTCCGCGGTGGGGTGGCGGCCGATCGGGGCGTCGATCGTGCCGCTCATCGGGTCCGGGTGGCCCTGCACGAGCGCGTGGTAGCGCTTGTCGACGATCCGCTCGCGGAACTGGTTCTTGAGCGAGGTGTAGGCGCGCTCCGACTTCGCGACCGCCATCAGGCCGGAGGTGCCGACGTCGAGGCGGTGCACGATGCCCTGGCGCTCGGCCGCGCCGGAGGTGGAGATGCGGTAGCCGGCCGCGGCGAGGCCGCCGATGACGGTGGTGCCGGTCCAGCCGGGGCTGGGGTGGGCGGCGACGCCCACCGGCTTCATGATGACGACGATGTCGTCGTCGTCATGGACGATCTCCATGCCGGGGACGGGCTCGGCGATGACCTCGACGGGCCGCGGCGGGGCGGGCATCTCGACTTCGAGCCAGGCGCCGCCGTGCACGCGCTCGGACTTCCCGACGACACTGCCGTCGACCGACACCTTCCCCGCGGCCGCGAGTTCGGCCGCCTTCGTCCGGGAAAATCCGAACATACGGGCGATGGCGGCGTCGACGCGCTCGCCCTCTAGGCCATCGGGAACGGGCAGGGTGCGGATCTCGGGAATCGTACTCACCCGTCGAGTATGCAGGACTCGGCAGACGTGGCCTCCCGCGAGCGGCCCCCGGTCAGTCCTTGTGGACGGTGCCGTCCGGGTCCAGGCCCTTGAACGACAGGAGCACGATCAGGATGCCGCCGCACACGATCGCCGAGTCGGCGAGGTTGAAGACCGCGAAGTGGGCCGGCGCGATGAAGTCGACGACCGCGCCGCGGAACACACCCGGGGCGCGGAAGATCCGGTCGGTCAGATTGCCCAGCGCACCGCCGAGCAGCAGCCCCAGCGCGATGGCCCACGGCAGGCTGTAGAGCTTGCGGGCCAGCCGCACGATCACGACGATCACGGCGGCCGCGATGCAGGTGAAGAGGATCGTGAAGGCCTCGCCGAAGCCGAACGCGGCACCCGGGTTGCGGACCGCCTCGAACTTCAGCAGCTCGCCGACGATCTCGATCGGCGGCTGGTGCTCCAGCTTCGCGACGACCAGCAGCTTGCTGCCGAGGTCCAGCACGTAGGCGAGCACCGCCACCACGAGCAGTGCCACGATCCGCCGGTGCCCCCTGGGCTCGGCGGACTCAGGCTGGGAGTCGTCCCCGACCTCCGGCGTACCGATGATGCGCTCCGCCTCTGCCACGTGAGTCCCTCGAACTAGCTCGAACCGGGTTGCCGACGACAGCCCTGCCAGGTTCCTGGACCCTGACGGACACGAGACTACGTCAGGGCACCCGCCGACCGCCCTCCCACCGCCCGCTCCCGGCGCCCCCGCCCCCCTCCCGCCCACCGGAGCGGGCGCCCGCCGGCCGGGAGCGGCGGCCTGGCTAGTGCCGCCGCTCCTGCTTCTGCTTGCAGTCCACGCACAGCGTGGCCCGCGGGAAGGCCTGCATCCTCGCCTTGCCGATCGGGCGGCCGCAGTTCTCGCAGAGGCCGTAGGTGCCGGCCTCCAGCCGCTCCAGGGCCCGCTCGGTCTGCTCCAGCATCGAGGTGGCGTTCGCCGCGAGCGCCAGCTCCGACTCCCGGGTGATGTTCTTCGTGCCGGTGTCGGCCTGGTCGTCGCCCGCGCCGTCGCCGGAGTCCCGCATCAGGCCGGAGATGGCCGCCTCGGAGGCGTCCAGTTCGGCGCGCAGCCGCAGCACCTCGGACATGAGGCCGCTGCGGGCGTCGTCGACCTCCGCCTGCGTCCACGGGTCCTCCCCGGCCCGCACGGCGAGCTCGCCCGGCGCGGTGACCGCCGTGACCGTGGCCTTGGGCAACCCGCTGGTGGCGGCCGCAGCCGTCTTCCTCGCCGTACCGGTGCTCTTCTTGGCAACCACTTTGCGGACTCCCGTCTTCTTCGCGGCATGCGCCGCCCCCTCGGCCGCGGCCTTCTTGGCCGTGGCCTTGCGCCTCTCGACGGCACCCGTCGTGCGGGCAGCGGTCACCTTCTCGGCCGGAGCCTCGTCCTCGGCCGCCGCTGTCGTGCCGGCGGCCCTCTTCGCAGTACTCCCGGCGGACTTCTTCGCCACCATGGCCGCGGCCCCTTCACATACTGTGATCATTGCTCGCGAATCGTGCCGGAACGATAAATCGACTCCGGCCCCGCGGCAACGGGGCACGCTCCCATCGTGGCCAACCTGCATCCGTTGTGCCCATCCCGGAGCCCGGTAATCCGTCCCTCGCGCCCCACCGGATCCCGGACCGGCGCGTCAGCCCGTCCGGGTCACACCGGCGACCGCCCGGCACGCGCCGGCGCGCCCCGTCCGGCGCCCGCTCCGGCATCCCCCGCGCGCCGCTCCGGCGTCCGCCGGGCGCGCCCCCGCAAACCGGTCGGCCGACCGCGCCCCCGGCCCGTACACTGGGCCCAGCGAGAGGCATGGACGGGGACGAGTAGCGTCGGACGCAGCCAGGAGCGACCCGGGGACGGTGAGAGCCCGGGGGCGAGCGCGATGCGAAGGATCACCCCTGAGCCGCCGGAAGAAAGTGCGTACGGAGCCCACGGCCCCGCGCCGCGCGAGTAGAACCGGCTTCGCACCCCAATGAGGGGGCCGCCGGATCCGTCCGGGGGCCAAGGAGGGTGGTACCGCGGGAGCAGCAGCCATGGCTCTCGTCCCTCCGGACGGACGTGACATCCCGCCGGAGGAAGAGTTCAGCCTCATGACCACACCGCCGCAGTACCGCCCGGTTCCCGCCCAGGTCGACCTGCCCGCCCTCGAACACGCCGTCCTGGACTTCTGGCGCGAGAGCAAGACCTTCGCCAAGACGCTGGAGCAGTCCGAGGGCCGTCCCGAGTGGGTCTTCTACGAGGGCCCGCCCACCGCGAACGGCATGCCCGG